>JAABPZ010000054.1 GCA_011391755.1 Methanothrix sp.
CGGGAAGCGAGCTGGAGGCAGCGATGCAGCAGCTCTCGCCCATGATCGAGCTGGCCGAGGTCCACGTAGCAGAGACCCAGAAGGACCGAGCCCGGCTGGAGGACCTCTCCATCTGGACCATGGAGAAGGTCAAGAGCACCAAGAAGGGCAACCGTTCCTACTATTATTGGATGACTACTTGGCGAGAGGGGAGACGAACCCGGAATGTACACCTGGGAAGCTGTGCCTGGATGGATGCGGAGGCTGCTCTGCAGAAGGCCAGGGCCATGAAGGCCGAGGCTCTGGGGATCGAGATCTAATTGCCATACGAGTCTATTGTAGCAACTTGCATCCTCGTACATGTCATCAGAGCAAGTCACTACAGCATTTTAGACATTAAATTCGGTGCTTTTCGAATACTGCCTTCGCAGGCAGTTCTATTAGGTTTTCTGTCCGCATATTCCTAACGGCAGTTTCCATCTCTTCCAATGAATCATTTTCAAAATCAGGCGTCATGTTTTCATTTTCATAGCCGTACAATCCCCAACTATATTCTCGGTCCCTCTCAATCTTCTTGTAGGACCAGAATGTCCACGACCAGCCGTAATCTTCAAAGGTATCAAGGTATTTCTCAAGGAGGTTCAACCTCTGGATAGAATTTAGTTTAGCGGATCCATTACATACATCAATTTCTATGGTATTGAATTCGCCAATATATATTGGCACATCGGATTGATTTGCCCAATGCCGTAAGCTCGGAATGTCGGTCTCAAAGGAATTAAACGGATCTGCGCAGTCTGTAGGATAGTAATGGAAGCTATAGACGATATCAGTCCAACCTTTTTGCCTTATTTCTTCCGATAGCGGCATGAGCAAATGATTTTCGCTTTTATCACCTACTTCTAGGATTATAATGTGGTTACGGTCAATATTTCGAATTGCATAATATGTTCGATTGTACAAATCGATCATATTGCTGAAGTCTGTTGGAGTCCCCTCGTTTAATATATCATAACCCACGACATTAGACTCATTTTTGTAAATATACGCCGTTCTATTCCACCATTCAACAAACTGATTTTGAAATGTGATGTTATTCCATAGATCATTGGTGGGATCATGTCTCTCACCTAGGTTCACATCATAATTATTCTGGCCACCGGGCGCGCCATGTAAATCGAGTATAACATATAGGCCATTTTTATTGCACCATTTTATGCTCTGGTTTATGTAGTCAAAGCTCCCGTCATAATTATCATTTTCATTGGTTGCTCGCCACCAGATAGGGATGCGTACGCAATTCATGCCTAAAGCGGCGATTTTCTGAACATCGTTCTCCGTGAACCAATTATCTCTAAAAGTGCGTATAAGCGTGAATTTATCCATCTTGCCAAATTTATTTCCTCTAGAATCCCAGATATCCTTTTCCGTTAATCCTGGTTTATCGATACCAAGTAGATATGGCTCGATCAATAGCCAGCTACCAATGTTCACACCTCGCAAGTGAACATCTTTCCCCGTATCATTTAGGATGCAGGTGCCATCAGTGTGAAGGAACGATAGGTTTCTTTCGGAACAATTGGCCACATTGGTCATCCCAATTAGAATATTAGTCAAAATTACCAAAATAATTATCGCTCTACTCATCTGTTATCCCTCTGTAATTAACAGCTTATTTGATATGATCAATGATAATCTTTGCGCTAATAACATCCTTTAAGTGGCATCACTCTTGAGGAAGGGTGGCATCTAGGTCAGAATCAATCAGGCTCCTGACTAAAGTGCTCCCAAAAATAGCTCTACAGATATAATACCATAGAACGGTGGTCCTACAATCATTGGATGGCCACCTGGCGGGAGGGCGACAGGACCAGGAATGTACACCAGAGGAGCTGTGCCAGGATGGATACGAAGGCAGCGCTGCAGAAGGCCAGGGCTATGAAAGCCGAGGCTCTGGGGATCAAGATCTGAATATTTAGAATTGAGGGGTGAGTGCAGGAGAAATAATCTACTACTATTACCGCTGCCCACCTCCCTGGCAGCGCCCGCAGGACGTGCGTCTCCTGGGGGTCATTGATATCCAGCCCGTACTTGCCCAGCATGCCGATCTCGAAAGTGATCTCCTGAATCTCCTCTGGCAACTTCGCATGAAAGAGACGCAGGGCATCCAGCAGATTTGAAGACCGCCGTCCTTCATCAGCCTCCTGGCCTTGAGCTCTCGGGCCGCAATCTCGCGCAGTTCATTTCTGGCCAGGTCGCGCAGGTCCTCGGGTGCCTCCATCTCCAGCACCGCCTGGAAATGCTTCTGGGTTGACTCGATGTCTCCCAGCACCAGATGCTCGAGATCCTCATCCTTCAGAATATATGCACTTACGAACTCGATAAGTCGATATAGGAATCGGGAGAGCCAGCATATTCAATAACATACTCAATCCATTGGCTCTTGATGAAGGCCACATCCGCCTCATCAATGCGGCCTAGCTTATTCAATACCGTACCTCTATTACGCTGTACCAGTGCGTTAAATGAGTCCTGCTTAATGGCTTCATCATATGCATTGAGGGATTCTTCGTATTTCTCTAATGCGAAGAGGGCATTTCCTTTATTAACTAAAACCTTGAAAAATTTGGGATCAATCTGGATAGCCCTGTTATAAGCATCTACGGCGTGATCGTGCCTTTTTAGGAAATCGATTGCTACGCCCATTTTGAACCAGATCAATGCATCCTGTGAATTAATATCCGAGGCTCGTTTGCAAACTTCGACAGCTTCTTCATGTCTTCCTAGGCAATTAAGGGCATCGCATTTATTTAGCAAGACTAATATGTCTTGTGGATTAATATCGATTGCTTTTTCGTAAGCCTTGATCGCCTCATCATACTTTTCTTGGTGGTGAAGGATTTTTCCTTTGTTATTCCAGGCGGCTAATTTTAATGGATCGAACTCAATAGCTTTGTCGTAAGCATGAAGTGCTTCGTCGTATCTCTTCAGAGCTTTAAGAGCAATGCCTTTGTTGTACCAAACGGTTGAATTTGTCGGACCGAGTTCGATAGCTTTATCATAGGCTTTGATTGCTTCCTCATGCTCACCTTTATCTTTTAGCGCATTGCCTTTATTACTCCAAGCATCGACTAGCCTGGGGTTTAGCTCGATTGCCCTTTCTAAAGCCTTGATGGCATGATCGTATTGCTGCAGGGCGTAGAAAACCGCACCTTTGTTACCCCAAACAAAGGCGAGTTTCGGATCTAGTTCAATTGCCATTTTTAAAGCATCGATGGCCGGATGGTATTCATGTTGATGATAATATAGGTATCCAACGCTGTTCCAAACCGTAGCAGATTTTGGATCTAGCTCAATGGCTTTTCTTATGGCAACAAATGCGCCTTCGCGATCGCCTATGTCAAATAAAGCATTGGATTTGTTGAGCCAAATCTTATAGTGTCGTGGATCAGTATCGACAGCTCGTGGGTCAATACTGACGGCCTTATTGTAAAAGCGAATTGCTGCATCCGAATTCCCTTGCACATGCTGATCAACGCCTTTGCCGTTCCAATAATCTATTTGTTGCTCATTAACTTGTTTCGTTGTGGAATACAAGCTACACATTGAAAAAATAATAGCAAACAATCCTAACGCAATGCCTGCTGCCGTAGCGTCTATCTTATAAGACGTGTAATAATAAATTAATAGATATAAAATTGAAATAAATAATAAAATTTTAAAACAATTATTGAAATAATCTATTGTCACGTTTTTAAATCTTTTCCAGGTCATCCAATCTCGTATGCCCCTTTCCTGCATCCTTCTTCGTATTTCATGTGTCAGTTTATAGAGCTAGCGAGATAAGGCACATCTACGTAGACTGCAATAGGAGTTCCTTCTCAACTTGTACTCAGAGGCAGAAACCCCACAGTTCCGGAGGCTGAGAGGTCACTCATCCATCAAAAGGAGCTCCGCCACACATAACCCTCGGAACTACTGCGGACTTTTACGAGGAGGGCCTTGCCGGGCCCACCTGGATGGGCATGATGCCTCTCCCCTAAAAAGATCCACGTCGGGATTTTTTGGAGTTGTTTCTTCCGGGGAACCGCGCGGGTGTTACGCGCTACTACCGCTTGGGTGCTCTGCCACTGGTTCTCCGCTTTCGTGCATTACTATTACTATTACATTTGACACTCGCCAGATTTCTCATTATCCCTTTTCTCCTTTTCTCAATTTCCCTCTCGCCAGCGAGGCAAAAATCCCCAGTATGCAGAGAGCAGAAAAGACGGCAAAGGCCACCTTCACGCTGGAAAGGAACAGGGGATAGTACTGGGGCGTGATCTCCACCTTTCCCAGATACAGTGAGAAGACCATCATGACGAAGCTCATGCTGGCGACCTGCCCCACCAGACGCATGGTTCCAAGAGTTGCCGACCCCACACCGTAGTGGCGCGGCTCTACTGAGGACATGATGGCGTTGGTGTTGGGCGAGGTGAATAATGCCAGCCCCAGGCCCAGAGTGATGAGGCAGGCCACGATGAAAAAGAGGCTTGTCTCTGCACTTAAAAAGACGAATGCTAAGACGGCCACAAATGTGAGTGCCATTCCAGCGGTGGCCACCAGGCGCGGCTCCATTTTGTCGGAGAGCCTTCCCGTAAAGGGGGAAAAAATGGCCATCATGGCCGGCTGGGCCAGCATAATCAGCCCGGCCTGATCAGGGGCGAGCCCCTTGATGTACTGCAGATAGAGGCTCAAGAGGAATGTTATGGCAAAGGTGGCGCTGTAGCTGATGAGCGCCGCCAGATTGGAGTAAGCGTAGACCCGATTATTTTTGAAGAGGCGTACGTCCAGCACCGGACAGGCCACCCCCGACTCCCAGCGAATGAAGAGGAGAAAGGTCGCGCCGCCCACCAGGACCAGCGCTGCCCCCTGCCAGGCGGGAAGAAGGGAAAAGCCGAACATAACCGCCACAAGCATCAGACTATAAATCGCCGATCCAGTAAGGTCGAATCGGTCCTCCCTGGCTCCGGCCCATTCTCCTTTCAGCTTCCACATCCCCAGAGCCAGCGGAATCAGCCCCAGGGGAACGTTGATGAGAAAGAGGCTTCTCCAGCCAAAATACTCAGTGAGTAGACCCCCCAAAAACGGCCCCAAGGAGAGGCCCAGGTAGACAGAGGCGGCATTGATTCCTAAAATCTTGCCCCTCTCCTGCACCGGAAATACGCTGACTAAAATGGCCGTTCCCGTGCCGAAGATCATGGCACTGCCGATGCCCTGCAAAATTCGTGAGCCGATAAGGATGGTAGAGGTGGGGGCAAAGAAGGCCACCAGGGAAGATGCCGTGAATATGGCGAGACCCAGGAAAAAGACCTTCTTCATGCCATAGATATCGGCGATCTTTCCAAAAGGCACCATGAATACGGCGGCAGAGAGCAGATAGCTGGTGGCGATCCAGCCTAAAAGTATGGCATCCATGGAGAACTCGGCACCAATGGCAGGGAGAGCAATGTTGATGGAGGAGGCCATGAAGGGGGGCAGGAAGGAGGTGAGGGTAGCGATGATACGAGCGCATTTTCTGATATCCGAGCTTGTGCAGGTCTGCATCCTGGGACTTGTTGGCAGCGTCATCAATTAACCTTTGCTTCACCAGTAATTCAAGAGCATCCTTCTCACCAGAAGGCATTTTTCCTGGACCTCTTCACCTAAGAGCAGTCCGGGAAGAAGACAGATCATGGCATCGAGATATGCGGCCTTCAGCTCCATAAGCTGCAGCGCTCCCGCGAAAGGAAGATCCTCTTGCAGTCGCATGGCCTGGTCGCGGGAGACCTTGATGGATAAATTGAGATGCATCCGGGCGTCATGGGGTGAGCTGCAAAGCTTGCCCGTATCCTGGTAGACGCTTCTGCCCAGCTCCTGGAAGGCCTCGATGAATAAGCTGAAAGCTGAATCTTCGGCATCGCAGCGGCCGTGTGTGGCTGCGTAGCCGCAACCAGTGCAAGCTCGATCCCGGTCGTACTGGATGCAGAAAGGACAGGTACCGGGCCGGGTAGGCAGGTGGCCGAGCAAGGTGAGCGCCAGGGCACGGGTGAACTTGTGCAGCTCCTCAGGCTTAACCGTCCCCAGGCGGCAGGAGAAGAGGTCAGCCCAGCGCAGGTATTCCCGGCAGTTCATATCGATGGCAACTTTGGCCGCCTGCAAGGATGATGGATCAATGTCCTTTGCTGCCATCTCAAGCTCTTTCGCACGGTCGGTCATATGCATTAGGTCACATTATAGGATTAACCAATTCTACGTTTTATTTCGCTCTAAAATCTCAATAAGCTCTTTCAGAGTGTAATGGTCCATAAGCTGCAAGATTCTGTCCATTTCTTCATAAAATTGTCTTGTTTTGGCCATAATTGCGCTCATTTTTTCAGCTTCCACCTGGTGGCCTTCAAGATTTTTCTCGATTTGATTAAGGGCCAGTAAGACCGAATGGACTTCCTCCTTCGCAGCAGACAGAACCACCGGTCTCCTTGCCTGCGTGTCCGTCTCCAGAGCATAGCGATGCTGCTTATTGCGATGCTGCTTGCTAACCGGCCCTACCACGCGTCGCACCATGCCGATATTTTCCAGGTAGCTCATATTAGTGCGTACTGTCGTTTTGCTGTAGCCGGTCTTCTCTGCCAACGCATCAATGGACATGGGTTCGTTTTCCAGGAATAGAGTGCCTCTCAGTATTCCCATAGCATCGCTCCACCCAATCTTTTTTGCAGATTTGATGCATGCGTCAATGATGGGCTTCTTTACCGTCAGCATTTCTTCATCGTTCACATTGCTCTGATCAATCACAAAGTTTAAGTATTTTGCGCTTATTCGGTGCGTTCTACAAAATCCGAATGGAAGGTTTTTTGGGCATGATCGGCTTGGAACGACTCGGGGTGTGGATCACCAGGAATCCTATAATAATCATAGCCATAGCAGTCCTCATGACTCTGGGCTCTTTTCACTACGCTCAATATATAGAGAGCCAGGGCATGACTACAGAGACCTTTGTGTCAAAAGATTCGGCCCTCTATCAGCTATATGATCATCTCTACCAGGAAAACTTCGGCTCTGATGGCAATATGATAATGATAGAGGGTGACGATGTGGCAAAAGTCGAAGTTCTTTCGGCCGGCCTGCTTCTGTCCGATCACATGAAGAAAGTTGAACATGTTACTGGTGTATCGAGCATAGCCGACGTCGTAGCCGATGCGGAATCTGAGACAAACGGCATCCGTCGTATCCCCTCTCAGGAGAGGATAGACGAGATCCTGGCCAGCGCAGGCACAAGTGTCCAGGGCCTAATGCCTGACCGCAAACATTCCAGAATGATTGTGGGGATGCCTACAACTGGCATCCTTTCTGAGGCACAACGAAGCAAGCTCCTCCTGGAAATAAATAATGCACTCTATTTCGCAAAATTTCCTGCGGGATATAGCACAGTCGTCACGGGCGACCCATCTTTCCAGGCATCAATTACAGAGCTGATGAACAGTAGCAACGGCTCGATCCTTGCCCTTTGTGGAGTGCTGATGGTTGTAGCCCTGCTTTTATTCTTCAGGCATGTCAGATGGTCTCTCCTCCCCATACCCGTGGTCTTACTGGGCATAATCTGGACCTTCGGGGCCATGGGTCTATTCCATATAAAAATGAGCATGGTCACATTTGCCGCGTTTCCCATTATGATAGGAATTGGCATAGACTATGCCATACAGTTCCACAACCGGATAGATGAAGAGTTAAGCAAAGGAGAACCCATTCTGGAGGCTGCCATCAATACCATAAACCATGTGGCCTTTCCTGTAATAATCGCTCTGACTGTAACCATTGCAGGCTTTGTCTCGCTTCTCAGCTCCGCTGTGCCCATGATCAATGATTTCGGAAAGATCTGCATCATCGGCCTTATCATGTGCTACCTCTCCGCCCTCTTTGTGAACGTGACAATCCTCTATCAGTCTGAAAAAAGATCCCCCAGAAAGAAGAAGACACAAGGCCATTCTGAGGAAGGCTCATCATTTGGGACAATCGTTCAGAAGACGGCAACATACAGTATCGAAAGATGGAAGGCAGTGCTGGTCGTGGCTCTGCTCTTAGCCCTGGCAGGAAATTATGCCGACACACTGGTCCCCATAGAGACGGATTCTAAGAATTTCATTCCTCAGGACCTGGCCCCTCTGATTGATCTGAAAAATATGAAAAATGTCTA
>JAABPZ010000055.1 GCA_011391755.1 Methanothrix sp.
CGCGTGAGATTCAACAGGGTCCGGTTTCATGCGAAGCCGCGAAGTCAAAACATCGGTTTATTTCAGCCTCGCTGCACTAGATTCCCATCGCACCAGCCGGAGTTTCCAGGGAAGACTCTGTTGAGACTCGTGCCCCATGATTTTTGCGTCGGCTGGCCCAAGAACGCAGTCTCTTGCCAGGCAGGACTTTGCAGGCTCCAAGGCGGCAAGCTGAAGGGCCCAAGATCTCTGAAATGCGCAGCAAAGATGAAATCCTTAGAGCATCTTTGATCGTGAACTATGGCGAAAAAAGCAAAGGATTCTTCAATGCAGTCCGAGCCCGAGGCCGTCTTCCAGCTAAAAGTTACCCTTGATGGAATAAGGCCGTCCATCTGGCGGAGAATTCAGGTTCGCGGGGACATAACTCTATTCAAGCTTCACAAGATTCTGCAAGTGGTCATGGGCTGGTATGACTGCCATCTGCACCAGTTCGTGATAGTGGGTCAGAGCTACAGCGTCATCTCTATTGAGGCAGATATGCTGGGCGACGATTTCAAGGACGAGAAGCGGTTCAAGTTGAACCGAGTCATCCCTGGAGAGAAGTTCAAGTTCACCTATGAGTATGACTTTGGAGATGGCTGGAGTCACACGATTCTGGTAGAGAAGATCTTCTTGCCTCTGGAAGAGCTGAAAGCACCGGTCTGCCTTGATGGCAAGCGCTCTGCCCCACCGGAGGACTGTGGTGGAAAGGGCGGATACCACGATGTCCTAAAGGCCCTGAGGTACCCGAGTCGCTCGGAGAATGCGGAATTGCTGGAGTGGCTGGATGGATACGATCCAGAGTATTTCGACGCTGATATGGTGAATGAGCGGCTCAAGAAGATCAGGTGAAATGCATGGGGAAGAGGCCTGCGAGAGATTGAAAGGCTGCGGATGATATTCTTGGATTAACGATCTCACGCGAAGCCTTGACTGGCGCGAAGAAACGACTAAACCAGGATCTTCGATTTCAAGCTATCATCGTCGCCTTCAAGAGGCACTGTCCGGGAGCCAAACCAGTGCCTGTCCTGTCGGGGAGCCTGCGGACATGCGGACGGATGATCATCCTTACGGCATGCCAGGGTTAGGTTGTTAGCAGCGATCTGTCGATGAGGTCTTGATTAATCTCATATCGCTCATCTACGGCCCTAATAAGCTCTTGGTGGGTGGATGGCCCACCTACATTTGGGCTTATATAGTAGTATAATTCGACAATAACACCGGTCTCCTTTGCGGCGTTTACAGCAGGAATAAAATCGCTGTCTCCTGTTATTAATATCACTCGTTCTATCTGTTTAGCCCAGCTCATACGTACAATATCGACAGAAAATAGAACATCTACTCCCTTTTGCTCAAATTCGCCGTCTCTTGGGGCCAGCTTTCCAAGCCGTACTTCGAATCTAGGCAAGAGCAGCAATCTATCTAACCACTTAGATTTTTTAGAGTATCTTTCTCGTTCCTCTAGCGTTGGGGGATCGCTTTGATATGGCAAGCAGTCGTAGTAATAGGTCCTTAATCGCTTATTATCGGCGCATAGGTTGTCAGAAAATTTTTCATAATCAACTCGTGGACGACCCAAGTCATTAAGAACCTTGAGGAAAAAACCACCATCAATGAAAACCGCAACTCTATCCAAAAAACGATCATTTCTTAATTATTGTGCACTACCGTCCCCGGAGGGACGGTAGGGAGCATTATGCTCTTTAATTGTATCACTCTGGTATATATAGTTAACGAAATCCAAGCGCTCCTCCCTCCCTGCCTTTTTCAGAACCCCGGAGACCCAGCTCTCGTCGGTCTCCAGGAAGGATCGTGGCAGCTCTCTGAAATACAGGACTCGACATGAGCAGCATTGACCGCTCCATTCGTGCCTGTTGTCGAACTCTCGAAGCTGAGCACATGAATGCAAAGATATAGAGCACATGAGCGAGATAGTCCTGCAAATACCTGATGATGCCTTGCTGGCCTTGAAGATGTCTCCAGACGAATTGGGAAAGGAGGTGAGGTTAGCAGTAGCGGTAAAGCTTTTTGAACTGGGAAGACTGTCATCTAAAGCGACAGCCAGACTGGCAGGAATACCAGAACGCTTTTCCTTACCAGGCTGGCGAACTATGGTGTGGATACATTTCGCCAGACAGAAGAAGACCTCAAGGCGGAGGCAGTTCTTGCCTGAAATCATCTGCAATAAGTCACCATCCTTCGCTCATCGTAGCTTCGCGGCTTCGCGCCTTCGCGTGAGGCCGTGCAGATAAACTAGACAGACGCCAAGGCCCATAGAAATTTACCTACTCTTTCCTACTCTTGCACGCCTTGATGAACTCCGCAGGAAATCCCCGGAAGGATGCGCTGTGGATGTGGGTGTAGCTGGCAACTAAATTTCCGTCGCACATGCCGTCCCAGCCATCCTTGATGCCAGTGCCCCGCTCCAGGCGAATGGCGTACTTCACATTTTCATCCATCAGCATCTCAGAGTGGTGAAACTCGTGCCCCATGATCGTTGTCCCCGCGGGCCCAAGCGCGCAGGCCCGCGTGATCGCTCCATGCACGTAGCTGACCACGCGCCTGCTGCCCCGCCGGGCCTTTCCCGGCACCAGTCCGACCATTTCCTGTCGCTCGCCATCCCACTCGATCTCACGGCCCAGGTACATCAGCCCGCCGCACTCCGCGAAGATGGGCAGGTCTCTCTCGTGCGCCTTTTCCAGCGCGCTGCGCATGCCTGCATTCTCGGACAGCTCTCGGGCGTACAGCTCCGGATAGCCTCCCCCTATGTAGATACCGTCCACCTGCGGTAGTGCCGCGTCATGCACCGGACTGAAGGGCACCACCTTCGCTCCAGCCAGCTCCATCAGCTCCAGGTTGTCCCGGTAATAGAAGTTGAAGGCCTCATCCCGAGCCACGCCGATGCTTAGACCCTGGCCATAGGCATTTTGCCGGTAGAGGTCCGCCTCGACTTCCGGCAGCGGCTGTGCCTCACGTGCGATTTCCAGGATGCGATCCAGGTTCAGGCCCTCCTCTACAATCTGGCGGATTTTATCCACTCGCTCGGCGAAGCCCTCGTGCCGGGTCTTGCCCTCCAGAACGGGCACCAGTCCCAGGTGGCGCATGGCCAGGTGCATATCCTCATTTCGCCGGATGACGCCCACCACTTCCACGCCCGCGTAGCGCTCTATCTCCTTGATGGCTTTTTGGGCGTGCCTTTCCGATCCCACCTTGTTGAGAATTACCCCTTTGAACTCTACCTGGGGATCAAAGTCCATGTAGCCTTTGACGATGGCTGCGCAGCTTCGCGTGATGCTTCGGGCGTCGACCACGAATATCACGGGAGTGTGGAGAAGCTTGGCAATCTCTGCCGTGCTGCCCTGATCACCATCGTATCCCTCGTAGAGGCCACGCACGCCCTCGATTACCGCGATGTCGGCGCCTTCTATGGCATGATTGTAGATCTCTCTGACGGCAGCCTCTGTCATGAGGTAGCCGTCCAGATTGCGGCAGCTTCTGCCTGTGATCCAGGTGTGGTAGCTGGGATCGATGTAGTCCATGGCCACCTTGAAGGGCTGCACCGCGAGGCTCCGGCCCCGCAGGGCGGAGAGCAGACCGGCTACGATGGTGGTCTTGCCGCTGGAGCTTCGATCGCCAGCTATCAGGATGCGGGGACAGTCGGCTCGCATTTTATCATTCCATGGAGAGCTCACGAAGTCTCTCATCGCTCAGTGGCTGCGGCACCCGCGGCAGTGCTCCCGACATGATCTCCCTGGCCAGGGCCCGGTAGACCTCTGCAATCTCTGAGTCCGGCGCGCCCTCGATCACCGTCACCGCTCTCCTCTCGCACTGCTGCACAATGGGGTCTTTGGGGATGAAGGCTACCAGCCGGCTGTTCAGCTCCGCAGCGAATCTTTCTGCGATATCCTTCTCCCGCCCGGCGGCAGCCTCGCGCGAGTTGCAGATCACGCCGGCCAGTGGGGTATTCAGGCGGCGCAGGCCCTTGCTGATATTGTTCGCAGCATAAAGCGGCATGTACTCCCCAGAGGTGATGATGTAAGCTTGGCTGACCAAACCCTTTCGGATCGGCGCAGAAAATCCGCCGCAAACGATGTCCCCAGGCACATCGTACAGCACCAGGTCCACATTCTCCATGGCCTTGGAGAGTTTTCGCAGGAAATCAATGGCGACAATTATGCCCCGTCCGGCACAGCCCACGCCCGGTTCCGGGCCGCCTACTTCAATGCACAAGACGCCCTTATATCCCGGAAAAACGACATCCTCCTCGTGAATCTCTCCACCGGCCAAGATGAGGTCCATCATGGTGGGAATTCTTTTGCCAACCAGTGTTATGCTCGAGTCGCTCTTGGGATCGCAGCCCACCACCAATACCCTGTGGCCCTCTTCGGCACAGGCGGCGGCTATGTTCGAGGCAGTGCACGACTTGCCGATACCGCCTTTGCCGTATATCGCAACGTGTTTAATAGATGACATCTAACTCCGCTCTGTGTGTAGATCCTCTAGGATATACAGCTTATCCAGGAATGATTCTTGAGAGGTAGATAGAGATCAGGACAATCTGTTTTGTAGCCGCAGCAGCAACGGCGGCACTGCTCTTTGGGCTTGTTTCGAGCGCCTACGCACAAGGGCCGGTGGAAGCGGCCTTTGTGCGGGGCCATTTTAGTGAAGGCAGTGGAATCTGGCGGGCGAATGACTTCGGTTGGTTCTTCTATGACCTGGACAAGGATCAGGGCGGCGAGGAGCTGCGCATAGATCTGCAAGGAAGGACCGCTGGGAAGGAGCATATTGTCTATTCCTCAAAGACATGGTCGCAGCAGTTTGAATACGAACCATGGGGCAGCTTCCATACTGTGGCATTTTTAGGCAAGCCCTATCTTGCCGGCTATCCCAAGAGTTCTTTTACGGACGAGATCAGTTCTTTGGATAACGGAGAGCTAAGGGCAGTGCTAATGAATGAAGACCGCATTCAGACTTTAAACAATAACATGGTTGTCCCTCTCCAGCAGGGTTATGTTCTGGCGGCTGCTGAGGTCTCTGATAAAAATGGAGCCGTCAATTTTGTCCTACTAAAAAATGGAAAACCTGTTTATGGTTCTGTGGTGAGCATTGGCGACAACTTTGTCTATAAAGTAAATGATGTGCCGGTGATCCTGGTACATCTGGCCAATGCCATGCGAGGTGGAAACGAGGGATTTGCCGAGGTGGACGGCATCTTTCAAGTTAGCGATGTACCTTATATAAAACTCTTTGAAGGCGGCCTTCTCGGCAATATGAAATTGACGGACATTTCTGAGGTGGGTATGGAGTTTCAGAATAATATATCTCTTACATTCATTAGAAACTCTGAGATCCCTCTGACTGCCGATCTGAAAATAATCGTTCTTGATCAGCCTGATCTCGCCTATTATCCCGTCGGAGCCATCTTTGATTACGGCGTGCATGAGATACGCGGGCCGGTATATAGCGCCAGTCCATCCATTCCCGTCCGCATGGGCAACTATAATTCTTCTGTTATTGCCAGATGGGACTCCTTAAATTACAGCGGTTTTTACTTCGATCAAAAACAATCCCTAGGCGCAGAGACCCTGGTCTTTCATGCGGTTATTGGTAGGACGTTGCAGCAAGCCAAAACCCCCACAATTTACCAGGAAAATAAAACTGTGGTTCAGAGTGGTTTTCAGTATACTACCCTGATACAGGCCAAAGAATTTGAATATAAACCATGGGGATATTATTTTATCATGAGCTTCCTTGGTGCCCCCTGGTTCGCAGGATATGATTCAAGCCTTCAGGGTAAAACGCCGTCCAAAAGCCTTCTGGAGAATGAGGACCTGGGTCGGGTTCTCCTGGATACAGAGCTACAGGGTAAAATCCTTGCGGGAAATTATTCACTTGAAGACGGCTACGAGATGCGTATCATCGATGTTGGGAATGACAGTCTGTTCCTGCAGCTTCTAAAAGAAGGAAGTTTGGTAGATAGTTCCGTGGTTAAATCTAATACGACATATATATACAAGAAAGATCTTGACCGCATCAATGACATGCCAATAATAATGATGCACTTTGGCAACGTCTTTAACAATGGTACGCATAGTTTTGCTACACTGGACGGCATCTTCCAGATCTCCGATCAGTATATTTTTCCGATTGATCCCGGAACTGGTTTTGGCGAATTGGAGATTGTTCGCGTTTTGCCCGATCAGATGATCCTGGTCAATCCGGATAGTATCAACTTAAATAGAGACTCAGATGTCAACATAGGACCGGGTATGGATATCCATGTTGCAGATAACGACACACTTCGATATTATCTCCACAATTTGATTTATGTTGTTCCGCCGCCCGAACCCCCGATGATCAATGCTCAGGAAAATGTAACATCCTTTGCATCAGAAAACTTCAGCATTATCGTCAATGCGGCGGAGATAAGCCAAGTCATGGTAAACATCCTTGATTCAAGCAATAGGACAGTTTTCACCAGGGATATCACCACTCTTGGTCAGGGTTCGGGCGACTTATGGGGCTTTGACTGGCAATGGAATGCTACGACTATGCTGCTTAGTGATGATAAGAGCTTAGTTATGGATGCCAGCGGCAACGCTGTGCCGGGATTGCTGTACCTGAACTCATCTACATCCCCACGACAGGTCGGAGTTAAATTCAATTCCGAGGGAAGAATTAGTGCAATAATGGATAGTGCCTTGGTATATTATGTATCCCGTGGTGAATACAAACAACTCAATAGTTCGCTTGATTATGATTCCATGCTGGCCAACAGCACTGCCCTTAAGCAGTATCTCAAGATTGAGCCAGGAAAGAGCATTCTGCAGTTTGTAGATGTTATCAATGGCAGATTAGTTCCCACTGGCATTAATCATACTCTGCAAGGCAATCTTGAGGTAATGGAACCGCATATCGTTGTAGCAGGGGCCGAGCCCGGCCGATATGAGTTGCGCATGAGAGTAGAAAATGCCGTCAATGCCATTCAGACATTCGGACAATTCTTCAATGTCACTCCTGCCGAAATGCGCGGTGTATCTCTGGGCGATGCCAGGGCATTGGCCGGAGGAGAGGCCACAATTGCCCTTCTCGCCCCAAAATCCGGTGGCGAGAAGAGGATTAACATCTCCTATGATGCCTCCCGGCTGAAAGCCACGGGTATCACCGGGGGTTGCAATGCCTCCTGGCAGGTGGACGCCAAGCAGGGAAGGATCGGCGTTCTCCTGCCAGCAGGCTGCGCCGCTGCCAATCTTACCTTTGCGGTGTCCGGCAAAGCCCGGGTGAATGATACAATCAAGCTGAATGTGACAGGCACGAGCGGCTTTAAGCCCGAGACGATTCTTAACGGCACCATAACCATCGCTGCGAGCGATAAAGGGGCAAAGAAGAGCCCTAGCCTAGGCATTCTAGCCGGCCTTGTTGCCCTGGCAGCCGGAGCCTACGCCCGGCGCAGGAGATAGTCCCTTTTTGAAGCGATGCAAAACTGTCAACTGCCTTGGCCGGCCGCGGCCAGGAGCGGCGCCCAAACGGTGCTTATAAATCATCATGCAGATCTATGCATATTACTAATAATATTATAATAATCAATGGGCTTATGCAGCCTCAACTGTCCCGCGCCGCCTTCTTTATCGCCCTTCCCAGCGCGGTGCTCATAGCCTCAATACGGCTCAATTCGTCGCCTCCTTCTGCAGAAATGAACATATTGAATTTGCCGTTGTAGGCTAAGGCGCGCAGGAAGTGGCTGAAGTTCTCCAGGCTCATGCCGCCCAGGGTGTGGGATTGCAGAACAAAATTGCCCTGATAGCCCGGCTCGCCGAAGCGCACGGCGGCTGCTGCCAATGCCTGACCGGAGGGAACCATTGAGCTTCCTATGCCGCGTTTAATCTCCTCCGCTAAAGTGCTGCCAAAGGTGATGGCGGTGTCTTCCGTGGTGTGGTGATCGCCCGTTTCCAAGTCGCCCCGGGCCTTGACAGTCAGATCAAATCCCGCGCCTATGGCCATGGCCGACAGGATCTCATCTAATAGCTCGATTCCCGTATCGACCTGGATAAGGCCCTTACCCTCGATCTCTAGAATGACTTCAATGCTGGTCTCTTTTGTCTCCCTTTTTCTCGATGCCGACATGGGAGGCTATTTACTTGTGTTTCATTCTTAAGG
>JAABPZ010000056.1 GCA_011391755.1 Methanothrix sp.
TTCCAGCGAGCCGATAGCGTCTGCTTTTAGGATCACGCCCTCGCTCTCGGCATCGATACGCACCGCTTCGAGCTCGGACTTCAACTCCAGGGAAAGTGCCTCCACCTCTTCCACACAGGTAACCACTCGAATGGTTGATCCTGCCAGAGCGTTCTCCAATTTGGGTGCCGCGATCTTCACACCAGATGCTGCCGCCACATGCTTTACCGGCAGAAATCGCTCCTCGCTTCGAATCTCCGTCAGAGGCTTGGGCTTGAGCAGGGCTCTTATCTTTGTGACGATAGGCTCATGAGCCGTGCCCACAATTACCGTATCGCCCGAGTTGAATTCGCCGTTGTAGAGGATAACGTCTAAGGTCGTACCCAGACCCTTCTCCTCTTTTACCTCTAATATCGTGCCCACACCTGGACCGGTAGCCGTTAGCTTCAGATTATCCTTCAAAAATCTCTGGGCCAGCCCTACCAAAATCATGAGAATATCAGGTACCCCTTCACCGGTGATAGCGCTGATGGGCACAATTCCAATTGTTTTGGTGAAGTCGGTGATTCGATCATACCTCTCCCCGTCAAATCCGCGCTTATAGAGCTCGCCCACCAGCTCGTAGATCTTTGTATCCAGCACCCCGGTTACTCTTTCATTTTGCACCTTGATGCTTCTGGCAAATGGAGCGTTGGCTACAGGATGCCAGCCGCCGATGCGATCCATCTTGTTGGCTGCGACGACAAAGGGAGTCTTAAAGCGCTTGAGAATGGCCAGCGACTCGATGGTCTGGGGCTGGAAGCCCTCGTTAACGTCCACAATCAGCACGGCTAAATCAGCCAGAGAGCCGCCTCTACTTCGCATGGAGGTGAAAGCATGATGTCCCGGCGTATCGATGAACAGCAGCCCGGGAATCTGCATCTCTTTGCCGAAATTCGATCCACAAAACTCCTGGATCACGCTTAGCGGAACCTCTGTGGCTCCAATATGCTGGGTGATCAGCCCGGCTTCGCCCTTGGCAACCGCCGTTCCCCTGATCTTATCTAAAAGAGAGGTCTTGCCGTGGTCCACATGCCCCATCACCACTACTATGGGTGTTCTGAGGTTGGACTCATCGTCCTTCGCTTTACCGGCTTTTTTGGACTTCTGTTGCATACGGTCGCGCCCTGAAAGAAGTAAGTCTAAAAATTACGTTTCATTCTTATGAATTTAAAAGCTCCGATGAGTGGAGGCAGAAATGCCTCCTGCCTGATCTCACTCGTAGAGCCATTCTTCATCTATTCGCTTGTAGGCTACCAGTTCGCCAGTGCAAAAATGCAGCGCGATCTCGCGAGTCGCGGATGTGGTCGAATCCGAGGCGTGCACCACATTTCGTCCGGTCTCAATGGCCAGATCCCCTCGAATAGTTCCAGAGACGGCATCTACCGGATTGGTAGCGCCGTTCATCTTTCTCATGGCGGAAATTGCGCCCCGCCCCTCAATTACCATAGAGACGGATGGGCCGGAGGTGATGAAATCTACCAGATCCTGGTAAAACTTCTTGCCTACGTGCTCCACGTAGTGCTCTTTGGCCTTCTCCACCGGCATTAGAGCGAGCTTCATAGCCACTATCTTGAAGCCTTTCTCCTCGATGCGCTGCAGTATCTTGCCAATGAGAGCGCGTTGCACACCATCGGGCTTTACCATGACAAAGGTTCGCTCTAACTCCGCCAGGGCTTATGCCCCCTTTCTGGCCCACTTGGTTCTTCTCGTTACACGGCCAAGGGCTACGTTATTCTCGCACTTGGCTGAGCAAAAGTAAAATACCGTGCCGTCTTTTTTGGCATAAAGCTTGCCCGTGCCCGGCTCGATGGTCTTACTGCAAAAGGAACACTTTCTCGCTTCCATTCTTCCATCACCTGCTGGTAAGCTTCTTGGCTTCTCTGGCAGTCTCGAGCAGCATCATGACATCGCCCATGCGGATGGGTCCCATGCAATTCCTGGTGATAATGCGGCCCTTGTTGTTGCCCTCCAGGATACGGCACTTGATCTGCGTCGCCTCGCCATGCATGCCGGTAACGCCGATGACCTCGATAACTTCTGCCGCTACTCCGTTCTCATCCTCCATCGGATCTCACCTACTTCAATGCTGCCACTTTCTGGACGATTTCATCAAGCAACTCTTTTGCCTTTCCAGGCTCCACGATCGCCGCAGCGGCGCTCTTTACGCTAAGGCCGGCAGCAGCTCCAAGCTCGCTCTGCTTCTTGACATAGATATAAGGTGTCTTCTTCTCTTCGCAAAGAGCTGGAATATGTGCCACAATCTCAGGAGGGGTAACATCTTCGCCGACAATAACCAGGCGAGCTACACCGCGCTCGATGGCCTTGGTGGCCTCGTTGGTTCCCTTCTTTATTCTGCCTGTATCACGAGCCATTTCGAGGGCTTCAAGAGACATGGTGGCCAGCTCAGCTGGAACATCAAATCTTACGAATATTGGTCTTGCCATAACTTAATCTCCTTCCGGGCAGCTTGCCCATCATCATTCATCGCAGTAGATCAGCCATTAGCTCCATATGTAAAAAGGTTGCGCTACGGCCCGAGAAGAGCCATCAGCACATTTTGCAGATTTTCCCGGGCCACAAGTCCGGATATTTCCATCTCGGAGCCAGTAGTTGAATAGCTGAGATTGTTTTTCGTGGCGATTTCCCCCGCCTTGCTGCCCACACTTGCCAAGGGCTGCAAATACCGGGCAAACAGATCAAAGCCCTGGTCCGGGCTTTTTGCTACTTTTACGCCCAGGTAGAATTCCTTGTATCCTCCGGAGAGGGGCATGCCACTACCGCCACTGCCCAGAGCCGCCACCTGCAGGTCAGCTTGCTCATCACCGATCAGAGTGAAGCTCTCGGCGGACAGGCCTCCGGTGATCACATCCAAGACCTGTCGTACTGAGTCCTGCGTCCCAAAGAGGGACGGCTTCCCATACACGATTGCGAAATCGGTTCCTGCCGGAATCATCATGTAATCCTGATAGGGAATTACCAGGCCATTGTAGCCTACCACGTAGGGCATAATCTCGTGAAACTCCGTCCAGGTACCATTGAAATCGACATGAGCCAGCGTTTCAATCTTGGTGCTGTAAATCTGGCTTCCGTAGCTGAGGCCCAGGGACTGGGGCAGAGCTGCGGTTGCGGCATCGGTAAGATTCTGCGATGCACTCAGGTTGATCCAGTATGCCATGACGGTACTCTCCGGGGATATCTGCAAGGCATCCTGTAGTCCCCCAAAGTCCCATTCCACTAAGCGGCCCTGCATCCCAAAGGTCTGCAAAGAGTCATTTCCCGATGGCACAACAACGTTCTCGTTCTGGTCGTTTCCCCTCAGCACGAAACCTGCAAAGGCGGAGAGCACCATAATCGCGCCTACAAAGATAGCAAAAGCCTTAGATTTCATCCGCACCTATGTCGCGAGACCAAATATTTAACGTTTCTCCGAGGAGCAGAGGGGTTCGTCCTGGACATAGCTTCTTTTCAGGCGAAGAGCGATCTCTGCCCTCTCCAGTTCGCGACCCAGGTATCCGGCATGGTCCAGGCGGCTGACCAAACCCCGCTCGATGAGTGTATTGAGGATGTCGCGAGCATTCCTTCCCGCCACAGTTTCGCTGCCGTTTTGAGCCATAATCGATCCCTGGGTGAGAAATATCCTGAAGCTTCCACAGCCGTCCGGCTCGTAATTGTGACCTTCTTTTGCTGGCAGGAACGTTTCGGGCATGGCTTCCTCCGGCAGGCGTCGCTTCTCCTTCAAGATGAGCAGGTCAAGGCCCAGGTCTTTGGGAGGCGCGCTGCGCTCTCGGGCCAGCAGCATCATTCTCGAAGCCAGGGCAAGCTCGTGCACGCTTCCTGATGCCTTGGCGCTATACTCCGGTGTGAAGAGGATAGAGGCCTGCATCTCCGCACCCAGGGCGGCCAAGAGGGCATTGACGCCCACGGTATCGGCGTCCAATAGCTCAGTGACATTGCCTGCTCCAAAAAAGAGAGGGATATGGGGATGATCCTGCGAGAAGAGCCTGTACCTTTGCAGCGAAACGGCCAGTCCCTGCAGAGGCGGGTCGAGAACCGGATCCGCGATAATGGTTATTCCCATCTCCTCTGCCAAAGCCAGGTTCTCCTGCAAACTAATGGAACCGGGACCAGGAATGATCACGGCTGGCGTGCCCGCCCTGGCCACCGCCTCGCCTACCAGGGGAAGATTGCCGGCGTTTAAGCTGAGAAGCAGATCGGCCCCGGCTTGCAAGCCTGCCAGGATCAACTCGCACTTAATGGTATCAATGCTTATGGGAAGGTTTGTGGCCTTTCGGGCGATTTGCAGCGCGGCTTTCACCTGATCTGGCTCGCCATCAAGCGGGATACCAAGGTCAATCATATCTGCGCCCTGCCCCTCATAGTAGCGGATTCTTTTCGTCAACGCCGCCGGGCTGCAGCGCGTGGCATCGACGATCTCAGCCAGAACCTTCATGCGAGAGCTGCCCCCAATCTTGACGCCCCTAATCTGGAGCGGCGCGCTGGCCTGCGCCTCCAGCCTCTCCAACTCGCCTTGAGCCTGCTCTCTCATCTTTCCGCTCAAGAACCGGCAAGCAGGAACGGTGCGGGAGAGCTCGATCTTCCCACCCGCAAGGTGATGCAGCACCTCTTTCAGGTCCGCGGCATGCTTGGGCCCCAGGCGAATCTTGGCACCTAAGGCGCGCTCCGCTTCCCGAAAATCAGCAGTTATGGCGCCGGGAATTAAGATAAGGTCGTAGCCGCGGGGCGCAGCCTCCAGCAACAGCTTGGGTGTGATGAAGGCGGCTACCTCAACATCGGCCACCAGCACATCCGCATCTTTTGCAAAAGATCTGACCTGGGCTTCTGCCAGCCTGCCCGTGACCAGGAGGACTTTCATGGTGGAGGTATTGTCAGTCTGATTGCTTAAAGCAGTATCTTCCCGGTCAGGGTTATTCTTACCTCTTTGGTCTTGCCCTTTTGCAGCAGATGCAAAGCGCCAAGATCGGCCAGCCGGGCCACCTGGCGGGAGACGGTGCTCTCCGAGACATTGAGGCGCTTTGCGATATCGGTAATAGTAGTAGGCTGATTCATGCTTACGTCCTCTAAAATCCTCTTTTGCCGGTCTTCCAGAACAGCGGTGATATTAGGCAGGGCGACCTCATGGAGGCTCCGATCGATATCGCTGTAGTTGGTAGTCTTAAAAATCTTCCCGGACGAGGAGAGGCAGGCGATGGCAAAGGCCAGGAAGATCTCCCGCGGCCCGCCTGAGAGGTTGGCGATGACCTGGCCCTCCGCCTTCTCCAGAAGAGCTTTTAGAGATACCACCATGCCCTCAAAATCCCGGTGATTGACACGGTGGATCTGCAGGTCGATGGAGCTGTCGATTTGGCGGGAGAGGTCCCGGATAGCCTGCACCGTCAGCTCGCCGCGCGTGTCCAACTCCACTTCGGGACGGATGAGGATGATGCAATCTTTGCCCTCCACTCCGTATTTCACAATCAATGCTTTTCCTTTGTGACAGTTGCATGATGCTGCAAATGGCCGGTCGGGCCCAGGGGCACGAGTGCGAGGGGGCCACAGGGCAGGAGCCCGTCCCTAGGGGGAGGCTCAAGCGCCGGGCGGTATTGGTAGTAGTAGCTGGTGGGATATCGTTTGCTTTTCAGGATTATATTCCGATGTGCTAATTTTAACCATTGGTTTACGGAATAGAACCACAGAGTCGCAGAGCGCACAGAGGACGAACGAACGGAGACGACGATTAACCTGGATTTTGGATCATAGCGATTTTCCTTGCAGGTATTGGAGGGAAGAAACTTTGCCCTGAAAGAAGTTCAAGTGCTTCATGATATTGGTAATGGTAGCTACCTAAGATCAAGCTGGCCTTTCAGGTTTATATTCTGGGATGAGATTTTTAACCAGGGGTTTACTGACTATCACCACCGCAGGCACAGAGCGCAAAAAGGACGCTCAGTGACGAAGAGGTACGGTCTGGTGGTGTGGATAACTGATCAGACGAAAAACACTTTCACCCTGCGTACAAAGATATTAAACCTGAAGAGTTCCTGAACCTACAAGCAAAGGGATTGCTAGAGGTTAGAGGTAATGCTGTGCAGCTTGTGATCAACAGCTATGGGGCATATCTTCGCAAGAGCGGGAACTGCTTTCTGGTAAAGAGAGAGGATAAAAGCTTCGAAGTGGCGGTGAGCAAAGTGAGCAGCATTTTAATCACAACGTCTGCATATATCACCACCGATGCCATCAAGCTGGCCGTGGACAACAACATTGATATCGTTTTTCTCGATTCCTACGGTGATCCTTACGGCAGGGTATGGCATCCCAAGCTGGGCAGTACCACTTTGATTCGCAGAAGGCAACTGGAGATTTACGACGCTCCGGAAGGCCTGAATTTGGCGAAAGAGTGGGGACAAAAGAAGCTGGACAACCAGATCGAGCTGCTGACCAAATTGAGGAAGACCAGAGAGGAGAAGAGAGAGGAGCTGGATGGGTTCATCGAGGAGATCGAGCAGTCCAGAGAGCAGATGAAGAGGCTACGGGGCCGCATCGACGCCCGGCGGCAGGACATGCTCGGCCTGGAGGGCAAGGCGGCGCGGGCCTACTTTGAAGCTCTCTCCTCCATCATGCCTGAAAAGTACCATTTCGCGGGAAGGAGCAGAAATCCGGCCAAGGATGAGTTCAATGCTCTGCTCAACTACGGATACGGCGTTCTCTACTCCATGGTGGAAAAGGGCTGCATCATTGCGGGCCTGGACCCCTACGTGGGTTTTTTGCATACCGACTCTTACAACAAGATGTCGCTGGTCTTCGATATCATTGAGATGTTCCGCATTTACGTAGATGAGACGGTGGTCTATCTCTTCAGTAGGCGCATGATTAAGGACGAGTTCTTTGAGCCGCTGGAGCAGGGCATGGGCCTTTCCAAGGAAGGCAAGGCAGCGCTCATCGAAGCACTCAACAAGAACTTCGAGGAGACGATCCTCTACCGGGGCCGCAATATCAAGACCCGCAACACCATTCAGATGGAGTGTCACAGGATCGCCAACTCCCTTATCCGGCCCGGCCAGGAGCTGCCGGAGGACTTTGATCAGAACATACTGGAACTGGAAGAGGAAGAAGGCGGAGGAGAACGAGAACGTAAATCATGCGAAACACCGGCAAGAGAGCCCAATGCGGATCAGAATTCTAGTACAGCCGGGCCTAATTAAATCCATGAGATTCAATAGGGTCCGGTTTCACGCGAAGGCGCGAAGCCGCGAAGTTCAGCAGAAATAATAATAGTAATAATCGAGGTTGTTAATGCTGGTCTGGGTCATTTACGACATCTCCGAGAACAGAATCCGAAGCCGGGTGGCGAAGCTGTGCAAGAATTACGGCCTGTTCCGGGTGCAGAAGAGCGCCTTTCTGGGTGATTTGAACCGGAATCAGTCCGACTCCCTGGCCCTGGAATGCGAGGCGGTCATTGAGGAGTCTGATTCAGTCTACGTCTTTCCCATGTGTGAGGACTGTTTCGATAAGATCAAGCTGATCGGAACGGGATTCGACCGAGAGCTGGTGGCGGGAATGATGTTAACCAAGGTGTTCTGAGGGCAAAATGAAGATCGAAACTGAGACAGAGGCCGCGCGCGGGCAGGAGCAGGAGGGCGCAGGGGAGAGCGCGCCCGTGCCCGCGCCGGAGATTTTCATCATTTCAAATCCTTTTGGCCAAAATCGCACTCTCGGAACTTATTTATTCCATTTAGCAGATCTTGCATCTAGCCGTAGAAATTTATAGATAGAAAGCAGATACATGACCAGGAGATTAAATGGCAGTTGAAATTATGCGGGAAAGGCATATCGTCACGGATAAAGGGGCTTACCTAGATGCCGTCATAGACCAATTGAGCGATGGCGACTTAGAGTGGCTAAATGAAGATTGCCCGGACGAAGAGAACAAGTCTGTCCCTTTTAAGCCGCTTATCTAGTAGTAATATTTTTCGGAAAGATTGCTGAGAGATCTTTTCGTTCCATAATTTTGCATACGCAAGACTTAAGGTAGCGAAGCTCTGTAAGAGATA
>JAABPZ010000057.1 GCA_011391755.1 Methanothrix sp.
CTTTTTTCCGAAAGTTCTCAATAAGCTGCTTGTTGGACTCTCGATCATAGGTGAGAGAAGTCTCCAGATATTGGCCGATCTTATCCAGGAACTCATCTGGATTGCCACTGGATTTTTCCAGGTCATTGATATACTCGCAGAGATCTCTCTCGGCGTTCCTGCGTTCCATGATCTTGTTCCATTCCCGTAAGACACTTTTTGCCACCTGGGGAAGCTGGTGCAGATCTTCTCCTTTCACCACATAATCCATAGCCCCTGATTTAAGAGACTGGACTGCCAGCCTCTCAGATCCTACTCCCGTTATAATTATGAATGGAAACTTCATCTCCAGAGAGCGCCCCGCTCCACCGGTCAGGTCCAGCCCTGTGCCGTCAGGGAGACGATAATCTGAGATCACCAGAAACTCCTGGCCAGTGTGCTCATTTATCCACCTTTTTGCCTCCTCGATCGTTTCGGCACGATCAATTTTCCAGTCCACATCATTCTCTTCAAAGATCCTTCGAACCAGCAGAGCGTGAGCCTCTTCATCCTCTACTAACAGAATCTGTTTGATATCCTTTTTGCTAACAGATGATTGCATAAATAGTCCTCCTTTCTGTTAAATGCAATTGACCAATATCTCTTCATTTGGACTCTGCCAAAGTAAAACAGACAGAGCAGCCCTTCCCAAGCTCCGACTCTATCCACATGCTTCCCCCGTAAACCTCGATAATCCTCTTAACTATGGCAAGACCTGCTCCAGATCCCTCACTCTTCTTATCTAACTTATAGAAGAGTTCAAAGACCTTGTCATGCTGGCTGGGATCTATTCCTATGCCGTTATCTTTTACGAAAAATACCGTTTCTTCACCATCTTGTCTGCATCCGACTTCTATATTTGGATGCGGCTGGCTCCCCATGTATTTTATGCTATTCTCTATCAGGTTTGTCAGAACCTCGACGATCCTCATGCGGTCCACATTGACCGATGGAAGAATGGGTTCTATCGTCACCTGTACACCCCGTGCCATTATTTTCTCACTGATCAGACCCAACGCCTCCTGGACAATCTCTGTGAAGGGAACTACCTCTGGAGGATTGGCGACCCTGCCTATGCGGGAAAGCTCCAGGGTGTCCGTAAGAAGATTTTCCATCCTGGAAATGGCAGAGCTGATCATCTTGAGATCTACCTTGACACGCTCAGAGCTGCCCTTGGCCAGGTCAGACTGTAGGAAGCCCACGAAACCGTTTATCGTGACCAGAGGGGACTGCAGGTCATGGGAGACCGTGTAAATGAACCTCTCCATCTCTGTGTTTT
Source organism: Methanothrix sp. (assembly GCA_011391755.1). Classification (GTDB taxonomy): domain Archaea; phylum Halobacteriota; class Methanosarcinia; order Methanotrichales; family Methanotrichaceae; genus Methanothrix. The sequence goes on from JAABPZ010000057.1 coordinate 1,298, forward strand.
TGGATTCAAGTTCTGTTACCAAACGTTCTCTGACCTCCGCGGCCTGCTTATGTTCGGTGATATCTCGGAAATACCAGACCCTGCCATAATATTTTCCACTAGCACCAAGCATCGGGGCCGAGTAGCGGTCGAACGACCTGCCGTCTTTCAAAGCGACCTCATCACTGCTTATTTCATCCTGAACTTTGTAGAGGTGCAACACCTTCTGCATGAATTCCTCGGGATGAGCCAGTTTAACCATTACCGACTGTAGCGCACGCTCATCGGATTGTGATTCTAATACGTCGGGAGGAATACCCCACATATCGATAAAACGTTGATTGTGGGATAATATTTTACCATTTTCATCCACCACAAGTATTCCATCGATGGATAACTCCTGTTGTGTGCGAAGGATGATATAGGTGAATGCCAGCGCCTCCTCGGCGCGCTTGCTTTCGGTGATGTCTGTGAGGAAATTCAAGGAGGCTGGTTTGCCTTGCCATTCAATCAAGGCAGCATTGATTTCCACCCATTTGACAATGCCGGCTCGGGTAACCACTCGGAAGGCATAGCGAGGCAGTGCCACTTCTTTTGCGATCCGTCGCCGGTAATTTTCAACTACCATGCTCCGATCATCCGGGTGAATGAATTCAGGAAATGGTCTATCAATGAGATCCTGCTCAGAATACCCTTCCAACAATTCAAGCGTCATGGGATTGACAAACTTAAGCCTGCCGTCTTGCGCAACGATGATTGACTCGTTAGCGTTGTTTATCAGCAGGCGGTACTTTTTCTCGCTTTCTAACAGCGCCTGTTGCGCACGATTGCGCTCAATGGAATATCTGATGCAGCGATCCAGCAATCTGCCATCCAATTCCCCCTTTATCAAATAATCCTGTGCACCTTCACGAACGGCCTTCGTCGCCAGCTCTTTGTCGCATAGGCCGGTCAATATCAGTATGGGAATTTTTGCCTTCGTTTTATTAATTTGGGAGAACGTCTCTAAACCAAGGCTATCGGAGAGATTCAAATCCAGGAGCACAGCGTCCACATCTTCCTGGGTCAGGAATTGCAGCCCCGAAGAAAGACTATTTTTCCAGACAAGATCGAAGAACGCGCCCGAAACGCCATCCTCCTTACGGGAGACATCCAGTAGATACTTTTGGATCATCCGCGCATCTACCTCATTATCCTCTATTAGAAGAATTTTAATGGTATCAGTCATTAACGTTCCATTTGAGCCAGTAATTTCCCAAGATCGTCATCATCTCTCTAAACATATCCGAGCCCATTGGCTTTACCAAATAGCTGTTGGCATAATTGGAGTACGCCTTGGCAATGTCTGCATCATTTCGGGAAGTGGTCAATATCACGACAGGAAGCGCTCTTAGATCCAGAGATCCCTTTATGGCCCTCAAAACTTCAAGCCCATCTACCACCGGAAGCCGAAGGTCCAAGAGTATCAGATCCGGCCTGGGGCTGTCTTCAGGTTTTGCATACTTGCCCTTGCGAAAGAGGTAGTCGAGAGCCTCATCTCCGCAACACAGCCAGTGGATCTCATGGCTGATCAATACATCCTCGAAGGCGCGGGTGATGAGCATGGCGTGAGTCTCGTCATCCTCGATGAGCAGTATCACTGCTGGGCGGTCTTTCATGGCATAAGTCCTCTTATCTAAGTTGGGTGAAGAACCAAAATCCTTTTAATAAATTCGTAATCTGTTTATATAATTTTTGGGAAGTCTCAAACTTAGAGACAAAATTAATTCAACCTCGGATCGTTCTTTATGCGGACGGGATGACCGGATCCATTCGCGCCGCCTTAGAGAAGACAGAGAAGTGCCGGGCGATGCAGATGACCTACAACCAGGAGCTTGGCCTAGTTCCGCAGACCATCAAGAAGCCCATTCGTGAGAATGTGGTGGAGATTACCGACACCAGGCATATCCCAAGGTCCGATATCCCTAGTACAGCGAGGCCGAAATAAACCAATGTTTTGACTTCGCGGCTTCGCGCCTTCGCGTGAAACCGGATCCGGTTGAATCTCACGCGATGCCTTGATTGTCGCAAAGAACGATCAGTCGTTCACAAAGGCACATTATCCTATCACAATCATGGCTTTAATTAGGCCCGGCTGTACTATTGCGATCATCGAGATGAAGGTAGGGTGAGAGACAAAGCAAAATGAAAGTATCTAGAACTAAGCTTGACGTTGTGCGAAGGAATTAATATCAGATCCAAAGAAATAAAGATCATTGATTCGATGGAGATGCGGACATGATCACGTCTTTTTCCCTTAAGAACTTCAAGAGCTATAATGAGGCAGAGATGCCTTTAGCCACGCTTACTTTTTTTATCGGCCCGAACGCCTCCGGCAAGAGCAATGCCTTGGAGGCCATTCGTCTCTTGTCTTTGCTCTCCAAAGGAACTCGCCTGGATGACATCGAGAGAGGAATTCATGGGGCAGAAGCCCTCTTTCGTGGAGATCCGGACAATCTTTTTCACGATACTGGAATGGGACTTGAGTTCGGCTGCCGGATGGATGGCATTGAAGGGGATTGGAATCGTCTCTCACTCCAAATCAGCCTAGTCTCGGATCATTTGGCCGTCACAGACGAGTTTGTCTCAAAGGAGTCCGAGCCTTTTCCTCTGTATCGTTTAAATGGACTGCCGTTTCATCTCCCCATAGATGAGATCACTTCGGTACAGTATAATAATTTTAAATCTGAAAATAAGCCCAGGATTCCCTGCTCAAATCGACAGGCAATTTTTTTCCAGTTGGAGACGCCGGCGCGTTTCAATGAAAAGGATATGGACTCCCAGTGGATTATTCCAGAGGTAGTTAGTGGAATTAGAAAGAACCTCCAGAATGTGATGTTTCTGGAGCCACGGCCTGAGGAAATGCGCGGTTATTCCTATCTTAAGGACGATATTATGAAGGAGAATGGCCGGAATCTCTCCAGCGTTCTGTTCAAGATCTGTAATGATCCTTCCGGCAGAGATCAGATGCTACAATTCGTTCGTTCCCTCCCGGAACAAGATATCACTGATATTCGATTTATCATGACGGAGAGAAATGATGTCATGGTTCGGCTGGTTGAGTCCTTCGGCGGCAAGGAGAGTGTTTTTGATGCACCGGTCCTCTCCGATGGCACACTGCGGGTCTTGGCGGTCGGAGCGACGCTGCTCTCGGCTCCCCAGGGATCACTAGTTGTCATCGAGGAGATAGACAATGGAATCCATCCCAGCCGAGCAGAGAGCCTTATTTTGCACATCAAAGGAATTGCAGAGGCTCGCGGTCTCCGAGTTCTTCTAACCTCCCATAATCCCGCTCTCCTCGATGCTCTTCCGGATGAGTCTCTGGGCGACGTGCTCTGCTGCTACAGAGATTCAGAATTGGGAGACAGCCGTATTGTGAGGCTTGGTGATCTCGATCGTTTTCCTGAGCTGATGGCACAAGGCACATTGGGTGAATTGGTGACCCGGCAGGTCTTGGATAGATTCTTGAAGGATAAGACCACTCCAGAGGAAAGAAAGCAAGCGGCATTGTCCTGGCTTAAGGAACTCAAGAACGGGGTGAAGGATGAGTGCCATTTGTCTGATTGACACCTCAATTTTTATTGAGATTCTTGATGTTCCGAGGAAGGCCTCTAGGCATGAAGATGTGATCTTGGAGCTTCAAGGAAAAATAGAAAATTTAGAGACTCTGTTTCTCCCCATGGCAACTATACTGGAAACGGGAAATCATATCGCACAAAACGGAGATGGAAAACAACGTAGATCATGCGCTCTTAATTTCGTATCTCAGGTGCAGGATGCGCTGAATGGGAAATCACCGTTCAAACCTGTCAGCTTTCTTGAAAAAGAACATTTACAGGAATGGCTCTGCGAATTTCCAGATTCTGCAATGAGAGGAAACAGTTTGGGAGACTTATCCATAATTCACGATTTCAAGAGGCTATGTCGGCAAAGCCCACGACGAGAGATATACATCTGGTCCCAAGATAGTCATTTATCCTCTTTTAAGCAGCAAGCTAGGTATTAATATTATTTTCCAAAATAAAATGAGAATTATGCGAGTGAGGAGAGTAAGCCCCCTTCTGTTCGTGACGGCATTCGGCTTAGCGCCATACCCGAGCTTGGCTGGACGTCCGTGATTTCAGCTCTATTTTGGCTTGCACCCACAGGGTTTCGCCGTTTCATCCGCTTCCCGCGCGACCTTCAGCCTTGCGGCATCATCGCATTAACGCGGAGCGGTCTCGTTTCTGTGCCAGAGCCGGAGCTTTCGCCCCACATCCTTTGCGGGATGTCTGTGTGTCCAGTGGTGGGGGGACTTTCCACACCGGCCAGAGTTGGCCAGCGGCAGCCGCCCTTCCTCTCTCGCTATTGTAAATTTGATGGACAATATATAAAACTATGCTCGAATCATATTATTTTAGATATTCTTCCATAATGAGTATCGCACAGTACTTTCCGCACATGGAGCAGGTCTCTCTCTTATCCTGATTATGAATCTCCCGGGCTCTATCGCCATCGATGGCGGCTCTAAACTGCCCTTCCCAATCCCTCGCCCTTCGGTGCCCCGCTAAAATTTGGTCTTCGGGCCTTGGACCGTACTTCAAGATATCTCCCACATGAGCTGCTATTTTGAAGGCTACAACCCCTTCCCTTACCTGGTCCACATTGGGAAGAGCGAGGTGTTCGGATGGAGTGATATAACATAGGTAATCGGCACCCGCTCCGGCCGCCAGAGACCCGCCAACACACCCCGAGATGTGGTCATACCCCACGCCAATGTCCAGTGGAAGGGGGCCCGCGACAAACAAAGGCCGATGATTGGTCACGTTCTTGTAATGGGCGACGTAGTCTGCTATCTTCTCAGGGCTGACATGTCCGCCCATCCCTTCGATGATGACCTGAACACCCAGCTCATTCGCCCTTCCAGCCAGCCTCGCGTTCAGCTCCATCTCCATCTCTTGGGGCCCATCCATGTGGTCGTGGATACATCCACTCCTCATGGTGTTTCCCAGGGAAAGCACGACGTCCTTCTCGGATAGTGCCCCGCATATCTCGTCGAAATAGGACAAAAATGGGTTCTCCCTGCTGTTTTGCAGCATCCATGCCGATGTAAAGGACCCGCCTTTGGATACCATGCCCATTATCCTCTTCGAGTTCCTAAGCTTCTCCAACATCTCAAGGGTGAAGCCTGCATGGACGACGATGGATGAAATCCCCATGCTAACATGCTTTTTGATCATCCGGATAAGATCTTGCTCGGTCATGTCCAAAAAAGAGCCCTTCTCGACAACGGTTTGGTATATGGGCACGGTGGTTATTGGCACGCTTGTTTCATCTAATATTTTTTGTCTTATGGCATCGATATCTCCGCCCATTGAAAGGTCGGAGATAGTATCCGCTCCGTATTTTTCTGCAGTTCTTGCCTTTTCGACCTCGATATCAGGATCAAAAACGTCAGCAGATGTACCGATGTTAGCATTGATCTTGGTCTTCAGACCTTCACCTATGCCTAAGGGGGGCCCTCCATATCGCTGCATTACCACGATGCGTCCGGAGGCGATCTGTCTACAGAGAAAATTGGGCTTCACCCCTTCCAGATCAGCCACTTCATCGATAACTGAGGTCTCTTTGCCAGCGATTGCAGCCAGTAAAAGGTTCTTGTTCATTAGCCTCTCTTTGCAGCGTTAACTTATGCCATCTCTGACCAGATACTTAAGCTTCTCGAAATACACTTATATCCCTCTGCGATTTTAATAAACACAATGGCCCGAGATCAGAAAGATTACTACTACCGGCTGGCAAAGGAAGAGGGCTATAGAGCCCGTTCCGCCTATAAGTTGCTGCAGGTAAATGAGAAGTTTAACATCATCAAGCGAGGGGACAATGTGGTTGACCTGGGGGCCGCGCCCGGCGGCTGGCTGCAGGTGGCGGCCAAGCTTTCCGGGGGCAAGATCGTAGGCGTGGACCTGGAGGACATCGTGCCCATCCCTGGCGTGAAAACTTTCCAGGCGGACATAACCAGAGAGAGCACCGTAGATCTGGTGAAGGAGGCCTTAGGTGGGGATGCGGATGTGGTGATATGCGACGCCGCGCCAAACCTTACCGGTGTCTGGCACAGGGACCATGCCGTCTCCGTCGATTTGTGCAGCTCAGCGCTTAAAATGGCCAAGAAGCTGCTCCGGCCACAGGGAAATTTCGTGGTCAAGGTCTTCCAGGGCGACCTGTTCCAGGGCTATTTAAACGAGGTGCGAAAGGAGTTCTCATCCGTTCACGCTCATTCACCGCTTGCATCCAGAAAAGAGAGCGCAGAGACCTACGTCGTGGCCAAAAAGATGCTCACCGGCCCGGTGAGGAGAGGCGATGTGCTGGATGTCCAGATCGAGTATTTGGGCAAATCGGGAGATGGTATTACGATGGTAGAAGGCTTCGCGATCATTGTTCGTAAAGCGCAGCAGGGCGAGAAGCTGCGTATCAAGGTCGATGCGGTCAAACCCAATTTTGCCTTTGCCGATATACTGGAGAGAAAGGGTTAATAACCTGCCCAAGAAAAACAGAGGGAAGGGAAGGGCGATACGATGGAAGACAATGCCGTAATTTTCGTCGGTGACAAACCAGTCATGAACTATGTTCTAGCCGTAATGACCCAGTTCAACAAGCCGGTCTCCACAGTAACGCTGAAGGCCAGGGGACGTGCCATCTCCCGGGCAGTGGATGCGGCTGAAATCACCAGGAAT
>JAABPZ010000058.1 GCA_011391755.1 Methanothrix sp.
CATAAGGATGCTTATGGAGGATTCCCCACTTCTCAAAGCGATATAATGGTGTGCTGTCTTCAAGGATCAGGTAGTAGGCTATGGACAAGATTTGTTTGTAAGTGTCAGGGAAACACCGTTTCAGGTCATGAGTGATCCCCAATTGCTCGGCGATCGCATCCAGCAGGTAGGTGGCCCCGTAAAAGGATCGATGGGCCATCTCAGCTGCCCTGGGTCCACGTTTGGCAGGTACCTTCGCATCTTGTTTCTTTCGGTTTCTTCCATCAGTAGAGACAATTTCTCCAGTTTCTTTATCCACCCGTCCAATTAAGGAGCGCCTGGCACGTGATTGTTTCTTTTCTTTGTCCCAGTATGATACGGATTGATAGGCATAGGTGATGCCTGATCGTTTATCTGTTTGATAGACAATTGCCGCCATGCAAGTTTCCTCATCGTTATGTATAACACAACACATAACGATGATAAACTTAACGCTCCGATAAACGAGAAACTTTGGAAATTTCAAGGAATCAACGCTCTAATAAGCGGTAACCTTTTAAAATTTCAAGGGATATAAAATTAAACATTACTGGGCTCGTTATGGGTCAACGGGAATCTAGGAGTACATCTGAGCTTATCCCGCAAGATGTACTTGATGATCCGGCCAATATCACACGCAATCAAATACTGCAAAGCATCTGCTACTTCTATTTCCTGGTTGACCAGCCCCTGCCGGAACTGGAAAACATGAGCCTGTTCAACAATACAATTCAGTACAATGAGCCATTTTCCTCATGGCTACGCAGATTTGCCGATGCCTGGGGATTGTTCCTTGATACCGAAGCGTCATGGAACCCGGAATATTATCAGCAGTTTTATAACGACCCGCGCTACGGTTTACAGAAGGGATGGTATGAGTCATCATCTAAATGGAGTACATTTAACCAGTTCTTCTCCAGATACCTAGCATCGCCAGATCAGCGGCCTATCAATTCATCAAACGACACGAGTGTCATTGTCTCGCCGGCTGATTCCGTTCCTCAGGGAACGTGGCCAATTGATAACAACTCAACCATCCAGGTAGATGGGGGATTGCAGGTCAAGCTTGTGCGCTATTTCAGTGTTGAGGATCTGCTTGGCAATGACAGTGAGTACAAGGATGCCTTCGCCAATGGCGTGCTCACTCACACCTTCCTGAATGTAAACGACTACCACCGCTATCATTTCGCGGTTGGAGGAAAGATTGTAGACAATAGGTCCATAACGCAAAATGTGGCTTTGGAGGTTACCTGGAATTCCACAGGAAAGAAGTATGACCCAATCGATTCAACCGGCTGGCAGTTCTCTCAGACTCGTGGTTACGTAATAATGGATACGGGAGAATATGGGCTGGTGGCGCTTATTCCCATGGGCATGGCCCAGGTCTCTTCCGTCAACTTCGAGAAAGGTGTTGTTGTTGGATCCGATCATGAGAAGGGCGACATGCTCGGCCATTTCCTGTTCGGAGGGTCCGATTTCGTTATGCTCTTCCAGAAACAGGCAGGATTTGAAATGACGGCGACGCCTGGTGTTCACATTCTGATGGGCGAGAAATATGGAGTGATGAAGGGCACGACCTGAGCCAGGGTAAGAAAGACCGGCAACTGAAGCGAATCTGGAGTTAAATTGCGGCGGCGCCTTGCATGCCCGCATTTGCGTCGCGGTTGCGCCGCCGCCGTTTCTTTTTCGAACCCATGTGCATCGAGAATCCGGGGCCACGCACGCGGGACCGCGAGACGCGGGAGCACGCCCGTCAGGGGGGCCGATATCTCAGCTTTTTTTTTGGCTTATCATAATAATATTACCTCAACGGAATCGCCGTCTTCCACCCCCAGCGTTTCGCGCAGCTGCACAGGCGCTACGATCTCGATCAATTCCGGTGGATAGAGGCTTTTCTCGGGCCGGACCACAGCGGCTTCGATGCCGTTTATTTTGATGCGATAGCACTTGCACTCGCCAAAGCTCTTGCCCACCTCAGTGAAGCCCTCGATCCGGATCGCTGGCAGCTCCGCCGGGAAGGGCTCCTCCAGCCGCACGTTCAGGGTGCCGGGGAAGGGGACGAAGCCTAAGTGCTCCAGGAACTGGCGACTGTAGCCCTCCCGGGGGATGAAGTACTGGGCCTGGCCGAGACCTGAGGCAATTTTTCCGCGCATGAATTCGACCTGCATGACTTTTTCTGCGATCTTAATTAACTATCCTCAGTTGTGCCACATTTTAGAGTTTCAACGATCCCGATATGTTGGAAAATTGATACAAAATCGAGTGGAACGCGGATTTTGTCGTGCTTTGAATTTGAAAGGTAATAGCATCTTTTATCATGCACAGTTGACAATCAATATTTACTTGATCCCACGCAAATGCTCCCATGCCATAAAATAATCCTAAAATCGATATCAATAATGCAATCGTTGACCATTTTGTATATCGTTTCTCACTCATATAGGACTCTTTTAGCGAGATGGCTCGATCTTCTGTTTCTATTGGTCTTATCGGTTTCATGCGCAATGCTAATATATTTATAAAAATTGAAACTGTAAGACAGAATGCTGAGATGAATAGAGCTTCTTTAGTATTAATCGGAGTAACCACGATCGAATCACTGCTGTAACTAAAGTATAATGCGCCAAGTGAAATGGTTAATAATAATCCCGAAACAGATAGCGAAGATTGGATTAGTGTCCTAATATCATCCCGCTCTTGTTCGATTATCTCAATCGTTTTATCTAGGACATCTTGATCGGAATAACCACTAGCATCGCCTTCAGAGATTTCTACTTCACTTATCGGAGCACTTTCATCGTTTCCAGACATAAGAAAATTGCTGCTTGCGACTATTTTTCAAAAATCCCCGGATAAAAGTAAAGTCGTCTCGTTTTGTCCGATGAAAACTCAACCAATGTTCTATCTTTATCTAGAACCTTTGGGCTTTCATTTCCGCCCGTTACTACTATTTCCCACTTGTCCTTGTTTTTATTAAATTTGTCTGCAAGATAGCTCTTAAGTTCGCCTGTGGTCATCTTCGATGGAATTGTCAAATCAAATACTTTTAGTTTAGGATTTTCTAAACTTCTCGGCAAACCTATTTGAATTTTAATTTTACTTGATGCTATGACTGACGGCATGCTAGATGTTTGATCAGGTCTTCCCTGGTCAGATGCACAGGATGCAAATTGCCCACCACTAGACTTTGTAGTCAACCATTGTCACCTACCTGTTAATTGATGTAATGCATTCTTAATAAATCTCTTTCGATCCGCTCTCAAACTCCAGGAACGTGCGTAGCGCAAAGGCCAGCACCTTCCTCTGGTCGATGATGGCAGCGATGAACATCGCATCCTGGACCATCGTCCTCGCCCGCCACCGCGCCTGCAGCCGGGACCATGTGTACCTTCAGCCCCTCGTTATCCACCTTTGTCTCAATGGCAATCTCCAGCCCCAAAGGCTCAATAAGCTCTGCTACCGTCTCTCGGCTGCGGTCGGTTACAATGGCAATGGAGGGACCCACCGAGCTCATGCCCACGAACTCCAGGCCCGCCTCGCGAAGCCTGCTCATCTGCCGGTAGATCTCAAAGCCGTGGTGCTCTACCTCTGCCCTCTTCGAGCCGCGAAACTCTATCTCCCAGACGATATCTCCTACCTTTTTCAGGTCGCCCTTCTCAAGAGCTGGGATGAGATCCATGAGCAGAAGATAGGCTTTGAGTTCCCGATCCTGATAATCCAGGTTCCTCGCCCGGTTCATAAGCAGGTCAAACTCCGCTCTTCCCGCTGAGGAGACGACGGTGGGAGGTATGGTGACAAAGACGTTTTTACCTTCGGCAAAACTGTGGCGGTAGGCCAGCGCCAGTTCGTCGCCGGTAATGACCATGCCTCCGTAGGTGGCAGCCGCAGGGCCCACGCCCGTCTCAAAGCCGCTGGTCACCCGTCCGTCTTCTGTCTCCTCCACATAGTTGTGACCCAAAAGCAGGCGGATCTGCTCGGAGCTGAGTGGGGAGCCTAAAGCAGCATTCAATGCATGGCCCAGGGCCAGGAGCACCGATCCTGTCGAGCCCAGGCCGACGTGCTTTCTTTCGTGGTCCGAGATCACAATCTTAAAGCCGCCCTCATAATGCACCGTCTTCTTAAAGACCTCTGCGAAATGACGGATAATGGGCTCACGCGAGTAATCGATCTCAAGGCCGGAAGCGGTGCACTCTACCTTCGCGGAGCAGTAGATCTGCAGGGCAAAGCCCACGCCTCCGCCGCCCGGTCGATTAGGAGCAAAACGGTTCATGTCCAGCACAGTGAGATGAATGCGACCTGGGGCTGTTGCCTTGACTACTCCGACATGGGGCATGAGTTGGTAGTCTTTTTCGAATCCCAGTGTGTGGATGCATTCCCCGGGTTGAAAGGGCTGGAAATCATACTCCACCAGGTCCAGGTCCCCGCCTCTAATCTTCATTTTAGCCAAGACTGCTCACCTAATCATCAGATCGGTCTATCAAAATAGATGCTCTTTCCGGAGGCTTTGAGGGGCAATCCATAGGCTACGCTGCAGCCCTCCAGCCAGTTCAGGGAGAGTGCGGCCACTCCTGCCGTGAACATGACGCGGTTATCGACATTGTGCAGGCTGGCCGTCTTGGCAGCCGAGCCCAAAGCAATGCCAAGGTCAGCCATCTTGATGACGCAGTTGGGGCCGTGGAAGAATTTTTCCGGCTGCAACTCCAGGAACGGTTTTTGTGCTTCTTGCATCTCTTTGCAGTTGGCATAGCCGCATCCTCCGCAGTCCAGGCCTACGCTGTCTATGGCCTTGCTGCCCAAGAGAAGGCACGCCTCGCTCTTTTCCAGGTTGCCTGCGTCCCGCAAAAAGAATTTGATGCCCTGCGCCTCTCCCAGACGGCGCAGCTCTCGAGAAAGCTCCACCAGCTCTTCGCCTATTACTACTCTTATTACTATGGAGTCCTGGCCCCGGCCTTTGGGCGCGGTGCGCGCAGAGAGGGCCATCAGCTCAGCTACCATTTCCACGGCTTTGAAGGTCATGAAAAGAGGATAAACGGATTCGTATTTATAGGATTCTTTATTCTGTCAATGCCATTCGTCCACTACGGTATACTCATCAATGTCAATGATTTGATCATTTTGCTTCTTGCGGCTTGCGCCCGGACTTTCTTCCCTTCCCTTCATCATGGCCAGCAGAAGGGCAGCGAGGGCTGAGAGTGCCGCAGGCCCGGAAAAACCGCTTCGCTTTGCAAACCAGAGTAACGCTAATTTTGCGATACCCTTGAAAAGACCTGTAAGAAAATTGGGCCGGCTGCTGCCTGGCACTGACTTTATCAAATTGGAGAAAAATGCCATTATTCTTGACCTAGTCGATGGCCGGAGGGTCCATTTCACCAATTTGACCAGCGTGACTATTAGGGCACCCCTGACCGCTTTGTTGAGCAGAACGGCGCTAATAACGGTTTTTATCAACTTTGCCAGCATTCCCATCAGGACTAATTACTGCTTGCACTGATATATTATCTATCGGTTTGAAATCTCTCCGGCCAGATCATTCTCTCTTTACTTCTCTGTTTTATCATCTCTTCTGCATCGACAACAGTGATGCCAAAGACCTCAGCCAGGATCTCCTGGGCGGCATGAAGCTTCATATCTATCAGGTCATCACCGCTTATTCGCGAATTTTCGCGAGGCACAATGGGTTTTTTCTTCGCTTTGCCCATGTTGCCCAGGACTTTAGCCATATAGGAAATACCTCTGCATACATTTGATATAAATATAATGCCTTTTCGCAGGGCGAGCCCTTTATGTGCTGGAGCGATTGGATTGAATCAATATGTCGGAGAAGTTCGTTATAACCGGGGGCGCGGGTTTCATAGGCTCCAACCTGGCCGAGTACCTATCGAAAGACAATGATGTGCTTGTCATCGATGATCTCTCCACCGGCAAGATGGAAAACCTGGCCGGCCTGGATGTGGCATTCCTAAAGGGAAGCTTAACCGATCTTTTGTTGTTAAAGGAGGCCTTTGCTGGCGCTACTTGTGTCTTTCATCAGGCGGCCATAGCCTCGGTCAAAAAGAGCGTGGAAGATCCTGCGCATACTAATGCCGTTGGCATCGATGGGACTCTTAATGTGCTGATCGCAGCCAGGGATGCAGGTGTGCGCCGCATGGTGCAGGCCTCCTCGGCGGCAGTCTACGGCAGCTCACCAGAGCTTCCCAAAAAGGAGGATATGCTGCCCGAGCCAATGTCGCCCTATGCCGTCTCCAAGCTTGCTGCCGAGCACTATGCCCGCGTCTTCCAGGAACTGTACGGCCTGAAGACCGTATCCCTGCGCTATTTCAATGTCTTTGGCCCCAAGCAAGACCCCTCATCCGAATATTCGGGAGTGATATCCAGGTTCATCTCCGCTCTCCTGAGTGATGAACAGCCCGTGATCTACGGAGACGGGGAGCAGACTCGTGACTTTGTCTATGTTAATGATGTAGTCTTCGCGAATATTCTCGCCAGCCGGGCTTTGCCCGGCGTTTATAACATCGCTTGTGCAAAGAGCATCAGCCTCAATACCCTGGTAAAGGTGATCGGCAAGATCCTGGCAAAAGAGGTCCGGCCCAGATATGAATCCGCCCGGGCAGGAGACATCAAGCACTCGCTGGCCGATATCAACCGGGCGAAAGGGATGGGCTATTTTCCCAAATACAATCTCGAAGAGGCTCTATTAGAAACCATCGAATGGTTCAAAAAATAAATTATTTCTTAAAATAGAATCCGCAGGTTTGAATATTCTCTATATCCTCGGGAGTCAGCGGGAAGGCCTTGCATATGCTGGGCCGAATAACGTATATCCTACAGCGCTTGTTTTTGGCATCATGGGCGAGGCACAGCTCACAGCATTTGCCGCATCGGACACACTCTCCGCGCCTCTTAACCCGCCACGCCAAAACCTGGCTATTCTTTAGGTACCAGACAATCCTTCTTCTAATCCATCCGTCTAACATGGAAAACCTAGCTCATGGGCGCTGTGATACTGATGCTTTTTAACCTCGCGCTTCAGCTTCGAAATCTGAGCCACGGAAACGGTTAAAAAGATTACGGCCCGCGGCTCATTGGGGAGCCAGTGGTTTTGTCCATAGGTTTATCTAAATGCAACATGATATGAAAGGCGATGAAAATTCAGGGTGATGCAATAATGAAGAGCCTTAAAGGCACCAAGACCGAGAAAAATCTGATGACAGCATTTGCCGGTGAATCACAGGCCCGAAATAGATATTCATTCTTTGCTTCTCAGGCAAAAAAAGAGGGCTATGAGCAGATTGCTGCCATATTCCTGGACACTGCCGACAACGAAAAGGAGCACGCAAAAGTGCTTTTCAAGCTTCTGGAAGGCGGAGAAGCAGAAGTTTTCGCACATTTTCCGGCAGGAGTCATTGCAGACACTACTGCAAATCTAAAGGGGGCAGCAGAAGGCGAGCGATACGAATACGCAGAAATGTATCCATCATTTGCAGAGATCGCTAGGTCTGAGGGCTTTGCAGAGATTGCTACAACCTTCCTCAACATAGCCGCCGCCGAAAAAGGGCATGAAAGAAGATATCTCTCCCTGAAAAAGAATCTCGATGAGGGCGCAGTCTTCAAGAGAGACGACAAGGTAGTCTGGAGATGCCGCAATTGCGGATATCTACATGAGGGAAATGCTGCTCCGGAGGAGTGCCCAGCCTGCAAGCATGAACAGGCATACTTTGAGGTCTTTGGCGAGGTCTATTGAGAAATAGCACCGCATATTTATGCCACGTCACAGATGACTGATATGGAGAATGGAATGAAACGAATGATATTGGTTATGGTGGTACTGATAGCTATTGTCCTTTTTGCACAAAGCAAACCATTAGTCAACCTGGCGGGCAGAGATGGAAGTCTGATCTTAGGCGGATTGACAAACAATTCGACCATCAATTCAT
>JAABPZ010000059.1 GCA_011391755.1 Methanothrix sp.
TTCCCGAAGACGTCAATCCGGTTGTAACCCCAGGAGACCGCACCGGGAGAGGATGTTAAAATTCCGCCGAGATTCTCCCAGCCCGAACTCCAGGAGGAGCCGTCCCACCATTTATGCCAGAGAGCGCTGTCTGTTCCCTCCACGAAGACGTCCAGCCGATTGTCGCCCCAGGAAGAGACCGCGGGATCATCTTTGAAGGTGCTTACCGCACAAGCCGGACCGATTGCAGCTACTAATACCAGAGCAAGTAGTGCAGCCAATAACATTGCTTTTTTCATAGTATCCCTCACACTCAGGTCATTATTTTTCTAACCATTACTACATGATCGTACATGAATAATAGCTTTTCTAAAAGGGAGCTTAGATGCCGCCGAACATATCCCCTTTGGCGCTCCCTCTTTCTCCATTGCGATCCGTCTTCATGGCCGTCTCCAGGGCTTTGCGATAGAACCTCTCCGTGTACTCTTTGGCCATTCTTCGAGCGGAGAAGCCCGGCCCTGTCATCTTGATGGCCTCCTTCATGACCGCTGCCCAGCCATGCGAGATACCATCCTCGTCCACATCGTAGAATAACGGCACAATATCCTTCTCCAGCAGATCGT
The DNA here is from genome assembly GCA_011391755.1 of Methanothrix sp. Classification (GTDB taxonomy): domain Archaea; phylum Halobacteriota; class Methanosarcinia; order Methanotrichales; family Methanotrichaceae; genus Methanothrix. Next base: position 603 of record JAABPZ010000059.1, read on the forward strand.
AGATGGCCGCAGCATCACGTGCGTCCCTGTCCGGTCCTTCTCTCGCGCCCTCAATCGCCCAGCCGTTCAAGCCGTTGTAGCCTTCAATCCACCAGCCGTCCAGAAGGGAAAGCTGCGGCACGCCGTTCAAGGAGGCCTTCATGCCGCTCGTTCCGCTCGCCTCCATGGGCGGCAGGGGATTGTTCACCCAGACATCAACGCCATGCACCAGATACTGCGCCAAGAGCTCATCGTAGTCCTCCACAAAGGCGATGCGCCCTCCAAAAGCCTGGTCCTTGGCAACATTGAAGACCTGCTGCAAGAGCTGCTTGCTCTGCTGGTCGTCCTGGTGAGCTTTGCCGGCAAAGATGATCTGCACCGGCCTATCTGGATCATTTACGATCTTTGTCAGACGGGCAATATCATGCAAGAGGAGCGTGGGCCGTTTGTAGGAGGCGAAGCGCCTGGCAAAACCTAAAGTGAGGGCCGCCGGATCGAGCAGCACCCCGGAGGCCATGACATTATTGGAGTCCGAACCGGATTTGCGCCACTTGTTGCGGGCCCGTTCTCTTATCTTGGCAATCGCCATCTCTTTCATGAAACGATGATGCTCCCAGAGAACGCTGTCCGGTATCTCGTCAATCAGCTGCCAGATAGCAGGTTGATCGTGCTCCTCCAGCCAAGTTCGTCCGAGGTAGCGGTTGAAGATCACATCACCCAGGCGCCGGTCAATCCAGGAGGGCACGTGCACCCCATTGGTGATGTGCTCAATGGGAACCCTGTCCACGGCAAGTTCGGGCCAAAGCTGCTGCCACATCTTTCGGCTGACCTCTCCATGCTTCTTGCTCACTGCATTTTTGTAAGCACTGCAGCGCAGGGCAAAGGCAGTCATGTTAAAGCCCTCCGGCCTGGCCGGATTCGTCCCCAGACGAAATAGCTCATCCCGAGAGAGATCCAGTGTGGGAAGGTAGGAGCCGAAGTACTTGTCCATCAGTTGATAGGAAAAGACATCATGGCCTGCGGGCACCGGCGTATGAGTAGTGAAAATCGTGGTGTTCTTGACCTGCTCGAAGGCCTCCCTGTAGCCCATGCCTCCCTCTACCTTCTCCCTAATCCTCTCCAGGATGGCGAAAGCGGGATGGCCCTCGTTGCAATGAAGAACGGAATAGTCCACCCCCAGATGGCGCAAGATGCATACGCCGCCAATGCCAAGGACTATCTCCTGGCGCAGGCGCTGCTCCAGATCGCCGGTATAAAGCCGGTCGGAAATGACGCGATTCCCGGGCTCGTTGGACTCGCTGGAGGTATCGATCAAATAGAGGCTGGTCTTTCCCACCTGGACCATCCAGACCTCCAAATTAATAGTCGGGTCCATGACCGGCACCTTAATGGTGATGGGATCTCCATTGGCATCCACCATCTTCCTGATGGGTGCATTCTCCCGGTCCAGCATCTCGCAGGCCCCCATCTGCCAGCCGTCCGGCGAGATCATCTGGCGCAGGTAGCCTTGCGGATACATGAATCCTACCGCCACCAGAGGCAGACCCAGGTCGCTGCACTCCTTGAGAAAGTCTCCCGCCAAAAAGCCGAGACCACCCGCATAAAAGGGCAGGGCATGGTGCAGGCCGTACTCCGCCGAGAAGTAGGCGATCTTGCACCTTTCCGGATCAGCTACGCGAGTGCAAAACCAGCCAGTGGTCGGATTCATGTAACTCTCAAAGCGGGAAATCACATAATCATAACGCCTCATGAAATGAGGGTCGGATGTGGCCGCCTCCAGCGCACCCCGGTCCATGCGGTTGATCATCTTTACTGGGTTATGGTTGCTCAGATACCAGCCGCGGCGATTGAGGAGCTTGAAGAGCGCCCGGCCCTCGGGGTGCCAGCTCCACCAGAGGTTGTAGGCCAGCTCTCGCAATCCTGAGATCTTTTCCGGCAGATGGGGGAATTTGTCTTTGATGCCTTGCATGAATGTGTCAGCTCCCTAGCGGTCTGTAATGGGACGGTCTTAAGAGATATATCCTTCGAATAGCGGAAAATTGGGAGATGGATTACAGGTTACATATTGCTCCATTCAACATATTGATTGAGGTTGGATTTAGCCATCTCAATGCATAAGTTGATACCTTAAGGCATTCATTTGGCTTATGGCTTGGTGGCATGGACCCGATAACTGAAGAACAACTCCTGGCAATGAATAGCCATATTATAAAATATGATGACGATAATCGTCCAGGGATTCGAGGTGGTGCAGGCTCCGATCTCTATTTTCAACTTGAAGCGATCAACTATGAAACTGACCCAATTATGAAAGCTTCCCTTGCGATTTATACCGCCAATTCGCATATATTTAATAATGGTAATAAAAGAACAGCATTTGCGCTTGCGGATATAATTCTTGGAGAATATGGGTATTACATTGGCGTAGAACGAGATGAGTTGATTAGTTTTTCTTGTTGGGTTGCGGGTATTGATCCTAATGCGATATCCAAAGAGGCCGTGATAGAAGAGATAATAAAATGGATTAAAACGAGAATTTGCAGGTTGGAGCTATAATTTAGCCAACGCCTCGAAAGCTTCACGGTTGCGGTTCATGGTAGCAAGGAAGTTCTTATGCATGCTAGGGGGCAGGATGCTTAAATCGTCATCCATTTTTGGTTGTGTTGATTGGAGGGCATCAGCCACTGCCTTTACCTTACAAAGTCCACTCATTCCCATCACTTTTTGTTTTATCCCGGTTTGCTTCTATTCGTCCATTTCTGTTGTTGTTTTTAGTATTTACCATTTGCTGTCGACCATCTTTGCCGGGTTGTGGTTGCTCAGATACCAGCCCCGGCGACTCCGGAGCTTGAAGAGCGCCCGGCCCTCGGGGTGCCTTCTCCACCAGAGGTTGTAGGCCAGCTCTCTTAGTCCTGAGATCTTTTCCGGCAGATGGGGGAATTTGTCTTTGATGCCTTGCATGAATGTGTCAGCTCCCTAGCGGTCTGTAATGGGCGCTCTTCGGAGATATATCCTTCGAATTAATGCCAGGAGTTTGTAATATCATAATATCACGAACATGATATGTAGATTCCAGAGCCTAGAAACCAATTGTCATCCACTTTCATAGCATAAGCGATCTTGAACTCATCTCTGTTACCGTGAGCAGGGTTTGGGAAGATGAAGTAAGTAAATCCTTTCCCTTCCTTGGCAACATTGAGCGTGTTCCTGAGAGATGGGACGCCATTGGAATCTGTTACATCCAGCTTGTTTTCGCCGATCCAATCGGGTTTGAATGGATGTGCAAGGCAAGTTCCATTGAAATCGTAAGCGTAGATGTAGAGATCTTTGCGGACAAATGAGCCGGTCTTATTGCTGAACTCATCGAGTGCTTTATCTTTGCCGTTCTCTTGGGCATAGGCCAAAGCAGACTCAACAAATGAGACGAGTTGTGTCTTGTTGGATGATTCGATTAGTGATTCTTTTGCTAAAGCCAACTGCATGATGAAAAACGTCGCTGTCAACAGCAAGATTACTACAATTAGCACATTCCGGCTTTTCATATCGATCACTTTATTGTGGACGATATACTTCATTAAATACTTATGCCGCCCACACATGCGCGCGGGCGGGGCCGCTTTGGACATCTGAATCCGAACGGCAATATCGTCCGGCTGCCCGGGGCGGGCTAGTACAGCGAGGCCGAAGTAAACCAATGCCATGACTTCGCGGCTTCGCGCCTTCGCGTGAAACCGAACCCTGTTGAATCTCACGATTTAATTGGGCCAAGCTGTACTAGCCCGCTCCTGCTTGCCCGACAACCGCAACTGGGCGCTAGCGAAGTATGCCTAGCCTACGACGCTTGGAGTGCCGGAAAGAATCTTATGCTGTCAAAAGAAGCAACCTCAGATGGAAACCATAATCGTTGATAAGGATCTCTGCACCCGTTGCGGGATCTGTTCGGCAGTCTGCCCAATGGCTATCATTGATCCGGGGGAGGAGAGCATCCTTCCCAAAGTTGCGAATGAAAAAGCAGTCATGTGCCTCTTGTGCGGGCACTGTGAGGTTTTTTGCCCATCCCAGGCGCTGCTCTTAAACCTGCGGCCCGAGGAAAGGCTGCCCCTGCCGGAAGGTGCCGGCACCGTTTCTCCGGGGACAATAGCGTTCTATCTCAAGAAACGAAGGTCCGTGCGGCATTTCACCAGTGATCCTGTGCCAAAGGACAAGATCCTCGAAATCCTGGATATTGCCCGGTACGCGGCCTCGGGAAGCAACGGCCAGCCGGTGCAGTGGCTGGTTGTCCATGATCCTCTGAAGGTGAAAAAGATTGCCGGGCTGACCATCGAATGGATGAAGACTCTCCTCAACACCGCCCATCCCATGAGCGGCTACGTACCTATGTTTATTGCCACCTGGGAGCAGGGACACGATGTTATCTGCCGGGGCGCTCCTCACCTGCTCTTCGCCCATATCCCGGAGGGCAATCCGATTGCGTCGATCGATGCCATCATTGCACTGACGCATTTTGATGTCGCTGCGCCTGCATTCGGCATTGGCACCTGCTGGGCGGGATTTGTAGCCATGGCGGCATTCTCCTATGAACCGCTCCAGAAAGAACTCGGCTTGCCCAAGGGACGAAAATGCGCCTATGCCATGATGTTCGGCCACCCGCAGTACAGGGTTCTCGGGATCCCTCGCAGGAAAACCCTTGAGGTAATGTGGCAGTAAACCCTGGCCTGTCTAAAAAAACGTAGTGTCAAGAAAAACATACATCCATGAAGATAATTCAGATATCTCCCTATTTCCCGCCCCATGTAGGCGGAGTGGAGTATCATGTAAAAGAGCTGGCGGACGGCCTCGTCCGGAGAGGACATCAGGTTAGCGTTGCCTCTTCTTGCGGAAGATGGTCCGGCGAGCTGGTTCGCATACCGAGCATTGACTTATTTTATTCACCTATGCCAATTAAGGTACCAAAATTTGAGGCTGATGTCTATCACAGCCATATCCCTAGCCCCCTCTTTGCTTTCATGCTTCGTGGTGCCTCGCCGCATGTTGTTACCTACCATAACGATGTGGTGGTTCCGGGAATGGTAAATGGGCACGCCATGCCCCGTCCATTTGCCGCTGCTTTAGAGAGGATTAATGAAATGCTGGTCCGGCCAGTTCTCGAGGAGGCAAAGATCGTAATAGCCACCACAAAGAGCTATGCAAAGACCTCACCCGTCCTCAAAGACTATCTTCACAAGCTAAAAATTGTGCCCAATGCGGTGGATGTCTCTCTTTACCCTCAATGTCGAAAGAAGGAGAACTATGTGCTCTACGCGGGCAGAATGCTCAGCTACAAGGGAATTGAATCTCTGCTCTTTGCCATGAGCGAGGTGCAAAAGATTGCAGATCTGGAGCTGCTGCTGGTTGGAGACGGCTACGATCGCAGCCGGTTAGAGGAGATGGCCAAGAAGCTGCATGTCCGGGCCAAGTTCACAGGAAGGCTGGAGCGAAGCATGTTTATAGATACAATCTCCCGAGCAGAAATGCTTGTCTTGCCCACCCAAAATCGTCTGGAGGCCTTCGGCATCGTTCTCCTGGAAGCCATGGCCTGCGAGACGCCAGTTCTCGCCTTTGACACACCTGGCGTAAACGAGGTGGCAAAGAATGGAGGCATGGTCTACTCCAGCACAGAGGAACTGTGTGAGCAAATCCAGGAGCTTCATGAGAATGAGCCACACAGAGCGTGCCTCGGGCATAAGGGCAGGGAAGCGGTGGAGGAGCGTTACTCCTGGAAGAGTGTGCTTGATTGCATGGAATCGGTCTATCACGAGGTTGCCTGAAGAGGGAATTTGAGCTTAAAGTTTAAAGATGAAAGGGTAAAGGCCGCGTTATTAGCAATGGTCATGAGCCTGGTTTCAATTATTCTTATATTAAAATTTACAGAAACCAATGTAAGCTGGAAGTTGCTCTCCGTTGTCCAGGGGCGATTTTTGATCCTGGGGCTTGTCCTGCACATGTTCTCCTGGATCTTTTATGCCGTCCGGCTCAAGCTCCTCACCTCTCTCGCCGGCCATGAAATAAGTTTTCGCCTCTCGCTTATATCAACACTGGCATCAAATTTCCTTGCCGCTCTAACTCCCTCTTCCGCGGGAGGTGAGCCTTTGCGCATCAAGATCCTGGCAGACGACGGCATGAGTTACGGCAGTGCAACGGCGGTCGCTGTTGGCGAGCGATTGCTGGACAGCATTTTCTTCGTAGCAGCCCTGGCTCTATTTCTCATCTTCTCCGACTTTTTGACCGGTTTCGGTCTGAAGATCGGGGCCTTTTTCGTCGTCCTTCTCGTCCTGCTCTTGACCTTTCTCTGGCAGCTTGTCAGCCGGCCGGAGAGAATTGCCGGATTTATGTTGTGGCTGAAAAGGAAGACCGGCAACAGACCCATTATCTTTTCTTTAGAGCGAGAGATCTGGCTCTTTCGCGATGCTGGCATTCAACTGGCTAAAGAGACATTGCGCCGCACGCCGGTCATGGCAGCGCTCACCGCTCTCATCTGGATGTGTGACTTTTTGGTCCCCTCCTCACTGTTGATTGGCATGGGAGCGGACCCTAAATTCCTTCTATCCATTACATCCCAGATTATCCTGGCCATAATTGCCATCCTGCCCCTGACTCCAGGAGGCAGCGGCGTGGCCGAGCTATCCATGAGCTATCTCTACTCCATGTTTGTGCCGCCGACATTGCTGGGACCCCTGGTCATCCTCTGGCGTGTCGTTACCTATTTCTCCAACATTGTGGTGGGGGCGGCCTTTGCCGGAGCTTCGATTAACTGCATGAAGAAAAAATAATCATGTTGCAATGAGCAGCATCAGCAGCACCGACATCCTTACCGCCACGCTGATACTTGTGGATATTATTACCAGAGAGAGGCCCAGCCTCATGCCGAAGACCGAGGTGTAATTGGGCAGAAGCGAGCGTAGCGAGTAGAAGGGAAGCATGAACAGGCTGCCCAGCATGAGGACGATGAGGGCTTTAGTCTCCGATATGCCGCCGTTTTGGATCAGAGGCCCGAGTAGAGCGATGCCGGCCTTGGGACTGGCCACATAAATTGTGAGCGGGATTATAGTCTCCGGGGGAACGCTGAAAAATTGGGCCAGAGGTATGACATCCAGCGATTGCAGAATGCCTTCCCGGCTTAGGTACAAGACCAGGAAGGTCATGATGAAGTAGAGCCCTGCGATTCTGAGGAATATGCGGCTCTGTCCTCGCAGGGATTTTTTGGCGGCCTCACTTAAACTCTTTCCTGCCTGGGGAGGGAGGGGCGGCAGAGGCTGCAGAGGTGGCAGCGGTGCGACAGATGAGGAGGACGGCGCTAACTGAG
>JAABPZ010000060.1 GCA_011391755.1 Methanothrix sp.
GCCGTAGGCGCTGCAATAATTGGCATCGTCCTGGGACCATGGGCTGCAGTGATTGCCATATCCGTTGCCCTCGTGCTGCAGGCGCTGATGTTCGGAGACGGAGGCATCACGGCTATCGCAGCCAATTGCTTTAATATGGCTGTTGTAATGCCCTTTGTTGCTTATTATGCTTACAAGCTCATCAGCGGAGGCACAGAAATTACTTCTTCAAGGAGGGTTATTGCCGCGGCTATCGCTGGCTACATATCTCTCGTGATAGCATCTGCCTTTACAGGCTTTGAATTCGGTATTCAGCCCATTTTGCATCATACAGCGGAAGGGGTTCCACTGTACATGCCCTACTCGCTGGGCGTGACGCTTCCTGCCATGGTACTGGAGCATGTTTTCGGCTTCAGCATCCTTGAGGCACTCATTACGGCACTGATCTTTGCCTATATCCAGAAAACGGATACCACTCTGCTTTATGGAGAGAAAACTGCAGCGCAGAAGATGAAAAAGAAGAACGCAAGCACCGCATGAGGCAAGACCATGGATAAGATAATAAGAAACCTTGCTATCGGCCTGGCGGCACTGATCATTCTGGCGCCGTTGGGGCTTTTGGCTGTTGGAGAGACCTTTGGCGAGTGGGGACCGGAGGAGATTAAGGAAAAGCTCGGCTTTGTACCTCCTGGATTGGAGCAGCTTTCATCGCTTTGGAGTGCACCCATGTCAGATTATGCCCTGCCCGGCATTGGCGATTCGATGACCACAGCAGCGGCCGCTTATATCCTGTCCGCAGTGCTCGGCGTAGTAATATGCGGGGGCCTGCTTTACTTCGTGGGAAAGAGAGTAGCCAAAGACTAACGCCTTTTCTCCAATTTTTTAGCTACAAAACAATTGATGCAAACGGCAGGGCTTCCTGCAAATTTATATCCATTATTTCTAATCAGATTAAGATCAATAGTTGCTACTATCCGTCCAACAATCGCAATTCTGGTGTTGTTAGATCCTTTTCTGATTGCATCCGCTGAAGAATATTGAGATTTATGCTGCACAGGTATCCAACTTGGGGAAATTTAAGCGTTCAAGCGATCTCATGCGCGAGATATGACATCCAGCAAATAGCCGTGCATCAGATCTAATAAAAATGGATCTATCAGGCCATTGAGTCCGGCCGTTCTCCACAGAGTTCCGTGCAAAGCCTCTTGACTATTTAATTATCCTTCCTACTTATTTCGCTTCTTGTAGTACTTTTTACACTAAGAACATAATTAAGATTAAAGATTTATGCATCGATTACAAAGTATTGCTACAATTGAGTCATATTTTTTTAAAATAAAGTGGCATTTATTCTCAATTGAGCCCACAGAAAGAATTTAATAGCAAATCACTTAACAATAAAACAATTGCAGAAAAACGGAGGTGAATTTGAAATGTGTTGCCACGATGATAATAAGCACGAACATGCACACGAGCACGCTGGAGAGAAGCACGTCCATGAGCACATCCATGAGGCAGAGCACAAGCACGGACATAAGTGCTGCCATTAATATGAGAATAGTCTACATAAATTACATTTAGAAGAGGAACGCTGGCAATTGATTCTTGTGCAAACAGAAGAATCAATGCCAGGGTCATTCCTTAATGGCAGGGACAAATCCATCCGGATTTGCCAATAAATCCCCACTTTTTCATGTTAATCTTCAGAGTTCACTGATAGATTTGTACCCTCCTAATCGGATTATTCTTTCTGTCTACCACGAGGACTTCCTCTCCATCTTCAATTCCCAGATCTGAAGCTATCACTTGCCCAGAGAACAGCATGCCTCCACGGGCAATGAAGGAAACCGCCGCATCTGAGACTACTACCTTGCTAATTGATGATTTATCTGCTTCGGACATTATGCAAATCTCCTGTTATGTTATTGATTCTAAATAGATCATACTAAGTAATAAACTTTTTGATTGTATTGCTATTGGAATAGGCCTGTGTGACGTAAGCAGCATCAATAAGCCTACTTTGGGATTATGAGATCTCTGAAAAATATGACTTAAGCCAAAGAGTCTGAGTCAGGTCGATCCTACTATGAGCTATCGGACCCAGGCAAGCATTTTCTTGATTAGAGATAATGACCACTGCGCAAAGGAGCTCTTGGGCCAGAGCACGGGCGATGAGCACTTTCTGCTTCTGGCCTCCAGAAAGCTGGGAAAAGCCCCTCATGGCCAGCTCCTCCAGATGCAAAAGCTCCAGGGTCCCGGCCACCTTATCCAGGTCTGTGTCGGAGACCTGCCAGCTTATGTGAGGCTTTCTGCCCATGAGCACCGTATCGAAGACGGTTGTGGATAGAGAACTGGTGCTGCTCGGGGGAACGTAGCCGATGGTCCTGGCGATCTCCTGCCGGCTCAAGCTATTGATATCTCTTCCCTCCAGAAAGATGCTGCCTTTGGGCCTTAAGATGCGGTCGATGCACTTGATGAGCGTGGTCTTTCCCGAGCCGTTGGGCCCTACCAGGCTTACAATCTCCGAGTCCTCTACAGCCATATTGATGTCATCCAGGATCACGTGGCTGCTATAGCTGAATGAGAGGCTTTTTATCTCAATCTTTACCAAATTGGATCTCTTCTCCCACCATCAGCCCATGGTCCGGCTCGGCACGTATGCGGAGATACTGATCCCCACAGCGCACGCCAATTGCAGGAATCTCCACCTCGGCCGTGGCACTCTCCAGTACCAGGAGGCTCTTCTCGTCTAAGGACCTCAGATCATAACCAACTCTGCTGAGAAATATGGCGGTTACCAGATCAAATCCTTTGTCACAGCAGCTTTTTCTGATATCTGTGATCAGCAGCGAGGTCATAGAATTGCAGCTCCAATCTTTATGATCTTGTTTTTTTCAGAAGAGGAGTCCGGCCTGGCAGTGGCCGGAGCCCAACGACAGGTAGACGACGGTAAAGGAGGTCAATGGCGTTCTGTCGCTATTTCTAGGGTTAGGATATTACTGGTTAATAAGCTTTTTGCTTTTCGTAGCAATAAAGCTATGAAGGAGAAAGGATGAGCTGATGCTCGTGTATAGAGGTTTGGAGGCGATGTGGAGAGAAATTGATATGATCGACTGGTACCAGATCTGGAAGGATGCCCTCCTGGCATCCCGGCTCACCGGCGACAATTACTATGATCAGGAGGAACGCGCGCAAAGCTACGATTGCTCTGAGAATATCAGGACGGACGGGGAGAGAAGAGTCGCTGCCCTGGACCCCGATCCCTCCTGGTCGGTCCTGGACATCGGAGCAGGGCCGGGGACGCTTGTCCTCCCCCTGGCCCGCCGGGTGCGAAAGGTGACGGCCGTCGAGCCCTCCCGGCCCATGATCCGCTGTCTGGAAAGGCACCTGGCTGAGGAGAGGCTCTGCAACGTGAGAATCATCAACTCCCGCTGGGAGGACCTCTCTCCAGTGGAGGCGGGACGCCACGAGCTGGTCATAGCCTCCTACTCATTGAACTTTGAGGATATTGGCGACTCTGAAAAAGGGATAGAAGATGCAAGGCTTAATCGACAAAAGGATCCTGCAGTTTGCCCTCTATGCAGACCTCGTCTCCGCACTCGTCCTCATGGCATTTATGCCCCTGGTCCCCCGATCCCTGCTGATATTCACCAACCTGGTGGAGTGGAAGGTGGGCAGAATAGCATGGGAAGCATACCGGGAGCTTTCCGCCTACTTCGCCGAGAGCCTGCAGGGCCTGACCACCCTCAAGCTCTTTCACCAGATGGATGCCGATAAGATCCTGGTTATGAGAGATGGGCGACTGGTGGAGCAAGGAAGGCACAAGGAGCTTCTGGCTTTGCAGGGAGAATATGCAAAGCTGGTGGCGGCGCAGAGAAATGGGCCGGACGAACGAGTGGCGCTGTAAGATCTAATCAAAAAATAGGTATTCTATATTAATACTACTATGTAATAAGTATTAACTTACGCGCGCAAGGATTTAATACGTAACATCTTACATGCAGAATAACGTTCAAGCTAATGGGAGCAATTTGATCATGAACCACGCAGCATCCGCATGTAAATACACAGGCATAGACAAGGATTATTCCATTGAGGACCTGGCGGCGTTTCACGGCCACCTCGGCCCGTACATCGTCCTGGGCTACAGGATGGGCAGGTACGTGAGGGAGCATTTCTGCAGCGACCAGATCGGAAGAGCACACGTCGTCTACTGCGAAGGTGTGCCCCCCCAAACGTGCCTGGCCGACGGCATACAGATGGGCAGCGGCTGCACGCTCGGCAAGAGGAACATCGAGATCATTGTCAGCAATGAGATCCGCTGCGAGTTTGCCTGCGGCGAGAAAAAAATAGTCATCCGGCCCAGGCAAATCAGTTTCCCGCCCCAGGGCGGCGACAACTACAGCCGGCTTATCGAGAAGCTGGCCGAGGATCTGTACAGCATGCCTGATGCAGAACTCTTCACCGCCGGCACAAGCTAGGGCTAAGGTGAGCGACTTTGAGCATCGTTGAGCTAAAGGGCATCTACACCGCCTACGAGGGAGGCGAGAAGGCAGTCATCAAAGACCTGTCGCTGCGTGTGGAGCGGGGAGAATACGTGGTCATCGGCGGCCCCAACAGCGCCGGCAAGACGACGCTCTTGGAGTCGATAAACGGCCTGATCAAGATCACACACGGCAGTGCATCGGTCTGCGGCCTGAATGTCTCTTCCCAGGCAGACGAGGTGCGACGGAGGGTGGGCTATGTCATACAGAATTTCTATTTCGATCCCTTCACGCCCTTCACCGTAGAGCAGGTGGTGATGATGGGGCGCTTTGGCCGTTTGGGGCTGATGAACCGGCCCGGGAGAGCCGACTATGATGCCGCCCAGAGGGCCATCTCTCTCGTCGGAATCGAGGATCTGGCCCACAAGACCATCGGCACATGCAGCGGCGGCCAGCAGCAAAAAGCCATGATCGCCCACAACATCGCCAAGGAGCCGGAGGTTATGATGCTGGACGAGCCATTCAGCAATCTGGATTTTGTTGCCAGAGAGTACCTGCAGGGAGTATTCAAGAGAATGGTGAGAACGGGAGTTCCCATCCTCATGGTGGCCCATGCCTTCGACGGGCTTCCCGATATTCCCATTCACCTGGTGGTCATGAACCAGGGCAGGATCAGCTACGACCGGAATTGCAGGGCGGAAGAAGTGGAAGGCATCATTAGAAAAGAGTGCGGGGTTTCTGAAAATGCTCGAGTGGCTGATAGAAAATAACGTAGTCTGCCATGCCCTGGAGGCCATGATCTTTGCCTCCATCGCCTGTAGCATCCTTGGCGTGATCATCTCCAGAATGCGCCTCTCCTCCATCGGCTTTACCATGTCGCATGCCGCTTTTGCCGGGGCGGCCTTGGGCATGTTCCTGGGAGCAAATACCCAGATGGCGGCTATCGCTTTCAGCATGGCCGTAGCTGCCCTTATCGGGCCGGTGAGCGACAAAGCCAAGATGGCAGCCGATGCGACTTTAGGCGTGCTCTTCGCCATGTCCATGGCAGTGGCTATCTTTCTGATATCCTACATGGAGTACATGGGCAAAGGGCTTTCGGCGAGCAGCCTACTCTTCGGAGACGTTGTCTCTCTTTACCGGGAGGAGATTTACGCACTGGCTGCGGTCTGCGGTCTTACCATCATCTTTGTTCTGGCATTTTACAAGGAGATCTCGGCCCTCATGTTCAACATGAAGATCGCCGAAGCGGCCGGGGTTCGCGTCAAGCTCGTCTATTACATATTATTATTCATCATCGCCCTCTCCGTAGCGCTCAGCCTAAACATCGTGGGTGGACTGCTGATATTCGTTCTGCTGGTTACCCCCGCATCCATCGCCGGCCAGTTCTGCTTTAATGTGAGAAGCATGTTTATTGTAGCGCCGACCGTAGCCCTCTTTGTGAGCGCCTTTGGCGTCTGGGCGGGCTTTGAGTTTACGCTGCCCGTAGCGCCCCTGGTGGCCCTGCTGCTCACGGGGGTCTTTGCATTGTCCGTAATGCTGTCCTTTAAAAGAAGGATAAATACCAAGATACATTGATGAATAGATTGTCAATCAGGCAGATCGGAGCCGTCCTGGCTGATGCCGTGAACATGAAGACCTGGCCGGTATGCGTGTACGGCTCTGATCAGATACCGGAAAATGCCGTTTCGTCATCTTTGCTCAGCGACTGCCTTGCCGCTAATATATTTCAGATAGCAGAAGCGAAGGTCAAAGTTCCGGTTTATGCAGGAAATGAGCCCAGCAAAATCTTCTGCCGCTGCATGGGTGGGCCGGCTTGGTTTGGATATGATGAGGCGTTGCGATGACATGCAAGAAGAATAATCGAGCTGCTTTTTCCCTGATGCATATCCCTGATTTCGTTACATTAAATATGACGTATTAAGGATTATTAAGTTCTTAGTAGTAATACTTAAATAATTAGTAATACTTAGTGCAATTTATGAAAGGAATTCAATCGTCCAGCTTAGCCATATTGATGCTGGCAATCTTCCTGATAGCTCCTGCGGGTGCGCAAACCGCACCGGCAACGCTCAAGATTGTCTGCACCACCAGTGTATTGATGGACCCGGCAACCTACATCGGCGGCGATAGAGTGGAGGCCATTTCCATCGCCGACCCTACCCTCTGCCCGCACCTGCAGACTGACATCATTCCCAGCCGCATCCAGCTCAATATGGACTTCATCAAGAACGCTAATATGTTCATGGCATACAACGACAGCAACGACCAAAAGTATAACATGCCTGCAGTTAATGATTTTATGAAGGCTAACAACTACGGCGCTTTTGAATGGAATACCATTTCCAACCCGTCTCGCGGATGGAACACTCCAACCAACTCCAAGCTGCTGGCTGCCGAGGTAGAAGGATGGCTGGCAAAGTTAGACCCGGCCAACAAGACCTACTACGAGCAGCGCTACAATGATTATGCCAAGAGCTTTGATGCCATCGAGCCCACTCTGGCCGAGAAGAAACAGCTCAACCAGACCCAGGTCATAGTGATTCTCTGGCAAAAAGAGCCCGTGCAAAACTGGCTGGGCATGAAAGTGGTCAATTTCTTTGCTCCCGAGTTTGCCATGAATGGAACCAAGACGACTGCCAAGATCGTGGACGACATCAACGCCAACCCCGGCAAATACCAAAACGTCACCTATGTCATCGAGAATATGCAGTCGGGTGATCTGGCCAAGGGCATTGAAGAGTCACTAAAGGACAAGGGCATCAATGCCACGCGCGTCATCTTCACCAACTTCCCAGGATCAGTGCCGGCAGCGGATACCATGGCAGAGGTGCTGAGCCACAACAAGCTGCTGGTGCTCTAAATAATCCTCCTTTTCTTTTTCTGAGGTTCAGAAGCTTCGGGTCCTCGCTGTTTCAAGTGGATAATAGATTCTTCGTGAGTCCTCCCTCTGGCTCTGTGCCTGCGGTGGTGGAATCGTCATCCATTTGCTTATAACCAGTGGCTAATGACGTTTCAACCACATTAAATTGCTACTTTAACCAAAAACTTTATTACCAAATAACACATAGTTCTAGAAAATGGAGATATGGTATGGCATCTGGAGCCGGAGCATGTCGGGTTTCTGAGGAAGGGGCACAGCATAATGGTTCTTTGAGCATTCTCCTGGCTGAGGACGACCCTACTAATCAGATGATCACCTTGCTGATGCTCAGGAAGCTGGGCCATGATGCCGACCTAGCAGTCAACGGCTATGAAGTTTTGGCAGCCCTTGAATATCGCTCCTACGATCTGGTGCTTATGGACATCCAGATGCCTGAAATGGATGGAATAGAAGCCACCAGAA
>JAABPZ010000004.1 GCA_011391755.1 Methanothrix sp.
ATATCTCTCTTGTTCATGCTCTCAGCTGGTAGCGGCGAAGGGACCATGTATCTCTATGGCGGAAGCGACTCCTACGGCCAGGGATTAATCTATCCCGGTTACAGCATTCTTCTCTCCTTCACCTCCTTTGCAACCGGCAACAACACCACCGCCGTGTCCCCGGTCTTGCTGAGGGCCACGGTCTTCCTGCCTGAGTTCAGACTCCTAAAATACCAGAATGGCTCCAGCTATTATCATCCCATCCAGCCCCTCTGGGATCAATTCACCTTTTACCTGCCATTTCTCAGCATGCAAGACTGGTTTTCCGGCAGCAACATTAGCTCTGTCCCCTCCGGCAAGAATTTCCTGAAGGAGAACTGGAAACCGGCCGCCTCAGACCACGTCACTCCAACGATAAGGCAGTTTATGCAGGAAGACGGCTATATGGAAGGCGTCGAGCAGCACAACGATCCGGACCGCATGGAACTGAATCATTTCCTGGATGATGATGAGCCGCCGGGTAGGCCACTATTATGAAATTTCGAACCGCTCCCCTCTCGCTGGAATTACGACATTGCCAATTCCCAAACGGCTCAGCCCTGCGGCCATCGCCTTTGTCGCATCCGGCTCGCCGTGCACCACAAACACACGTTCTGGCTTCTTCGGAATTGCCGCGATGAAATCAAGAAGCTCGCCCTCATCCGCATGGGCGCTGTAGCCATCAATCACTTCCATCCTGGCCCTTACCTGGTACTCCTCGCCGTATATGCGCACCGTCTTGTCTCCCTGCAAGAGCTTTCGTCCCAGAGTATTCTCCGCCTGATAGCCTACGAAAAGTACTGTGGTCTTGGTTTCGCCAATATTGCGGCGCAGGTGATGCAGCACTCTTCCCCCCTCGCACATACCCGAAGCACTGATGATAATTGCCGGCTTTCTAAGGTCATTGAGCCTCTTTGACTCCTCTGTACTGCGAGTGTACTTGAGCATATCAAAACCAAAGGGATCCTTCCCTCCGTCATGCAGCAAGAGCTTCTCGGTTTCCTCATCGTAGCACTCAGGATGATGCCGGAAGATCTCGGTGACATTGGTTGCCAGAGGGCTGTCTACAAAGACGGGCATCAAGGGAATTTGTTTTGCTTCCATCAATTCGTGCAGATGGTAGACCACATCCTGTGTTCTCCCTACGGCAAATGCGGGAATTATTAGGAGGCCGCCTTTATGCGCCGTCTCGCTTACAATTCTTGCCAGCTTTTCTTTGGCCTCACTCATAGGACCATGATAGCGGCCGCCATAAGTAGACTCTGTTATGAGAACATCGGCCCGGCTGAGAATATCCGGGTCTCGTACTACGGCTGCACCATTTCTTCCCAGATCACCGGTGAAGGCGAGCGTTGTCACCTTCTTTTCCTCTTGCCCCTCGGCAATCTCCAGCGTCACCGTTGCCGAGCCAAGAATGTGTCCCGCATCTCTGAAGGTGAGTTTTATGCCGGGAAGGATCTCAAGTGATCGAGCGTATTCTAAGGTTTGAAAGAGACTAAGTGTTGTCGTAACATCATGTACTGTGTAAAGCGGCTTGATAAAGGGCAATCTCTTTTCTATGTTTAGCTTGTTTACATATTTAGCGTCCATCTCCTGAAGGGAGGCGGAGTCGCGCAACATGGCACTGCACAGGTCGCGCGTCGCTGATGTCGAGAAAATGCTGTTGTCAAAACCTAATTTTGCCAGCAGGGGCAATTTGCCGCTGTGGTCAAGGTGGGCATGAGACAGCACAACAGCATTGATGCTCATAACGTCAAAAGGAAATTCGGAATTTAGCTTCCTGGCTTCCTGCCGTTTGCCCTGCACCATTCCGCAGTCCAATAACACACGATGCCCATTTGCCTCAACCAGATGCATCGAGCCGGTTACGGCCTCTGCAGCTCCAAAGAATTGCAGTATCAATTTAAACCACCATTTTTAAAATCCTTCTTTTTCTATATTCGATGTTGGGACATCTGATATTTGGCTTGCTTAAGATAAATATCCTCTGTCAAGAAACTATTTAATGTTTGGCAGACCTATTTAAGTCAGTTGGAATGGTGTTGATTATGATTCATGACGAGCGCGTATTCTCCTTCAAGGAGCTGGAAAGCGAGGACGATCTGGTAGAGGCTATGATCAACCATAAGTGGCCTATCTGTTACGGCTTCTACTTTGGAAATCTGCTCTACCTGGGTGATGGAGATAGCGAGGATAAACCCGAGTACGCTGTCATGACGATCGATAAAACACAAGGCCACCATGGCGTTCATGGCCGCGAGGTGGGAAGGATTAAACCTACTGGTTTGTCCGCAGAACAGGTCCATAAGTTCATCCAGGAGATGGCGGCAGGCCACTACAGCAGCGAAAATCCAGTCCAAATCGAGGCCGAACCCATATGGCACCATAGCTGCCATTTCTGCCGGCTGGAAGAAGATGAATAAGAATTTGATATACGTAGGTGATTTTCATACCCATAAGTGGCTATGGCGTGCTGAAAGGAAGGGCTAAAGACAAAAGAGAGGGACAAGGAAAAAGCCCGCATTTCCATGTGTTGGTAAGCGATCAGGAGAAGTTTCGCATCGCCGTCAACGTCAAATCCCAGGTTGAGCCATCGACTCTGCTCTACTACATAGATGAGAACTTCGATCACCCCATCCTGAAATATCTGCAGTCTCTCCCCAATGGTTTCAAGAATTTGGACTGCAAAGCCGATGGCATGGCCCTGGACTTCATCCGCAGCAACCTGTTCGACACCGCTCAAATGAAGCCGCTGCCCTATAACGTTCCCGGCCCGGACAACGACCTGAACGAACTGCTGCAAAAATACGTAAAGAGAAGTATGGCTATGCAGTCGAGCGTGATCTATGCCTTTGGCCAGAGGTGGGGGCCTGAGATGGATAAACCCGACGATTACTTTGATTTCCGCCCTGGAAACGGCATCCATGACATCCATATGAATCAGGGGAACGCCCCCCAATGGAAAGAGGATGATGGACCCTGGCAGGACGGGGGACTAATATTCCATTTTCCTGATGAAAACCGCTGGGTTGCTCTGTTCACGGCCTTCCAGTCCCAATGCTTCCATACCGATGATGTTACCGGTCACAGAATTTCTGAAGCCTGCGATGTACCTGCCGCAGATGGGCGTGTTTGCATAGTAGCCGCTTTGGTCAATCCCGTGGGTCCTGACAAGGGATTGGAGAGCGTCATCATCCTCAACATCACTCCCAAGCCCATCGATCTCAAGGGCTGGAAATTGGTAGACAGCGAAAAGAAGAAAGCTCCGCTATCCGGAATTCTGAAGGCCGGGCAGACTATGACCTTTTCCCTTGCCGGGACCGGCATTACGCTTCCCAACGAAGGAGGAATCATAACCCTGCTGGACAACAAAGGCCTGAAAGTGCATGGAGTTAGCTACACCGCAAAGGATGCTGCAAAAGAGGGATGGACCATAGTTTTCTAGAAGCCATTGATATAACTCATCGTGGGACAATTTCTGCGCAGCCGAAGGGCTCAGTCGCAGTTTAATGCCCGATCTTATGCTTCTTTGCCCTTTTGGAGATTAAAATCCGGCAGAATCTCTTGCCATCTACATAAAATTAATATAATGGTATTCTGTATAACGATTATTCAAATAGCATTCGGATTGGTTGGGAAGCACGGAGGGATTTGATGGCTGAGACAAGAAATTTCGCCCTCAGGGACGAAAAAGGCAATGAGATAGGTGTCTTTACGGGAAAGCAACCAAGACAAGCAGCCTTGAAAGCGGCCAACAGAGGCATCACGGACATACGGCTCCGGGAGCGCGGCACAAAAAAGGTGCATATCTTCACAGGGGAAAGGGTTCAGGTAACCAAGCCCAAAGGAGCGCCTACCTGGATGCCGGATAAGATCTGGAAGCCAAAGGTAAAGAAAATGGGCGTCGAGAAGCTGGAAGAGCTATAGAAGTGCATTTTTCTCCCGAACAATGAGTTTTGTCCGGCTTGATTTGTCAGGCGAACATATCTCATTGCGTCTCTTATTTTATTCTGGTTACTACCACTCCCTCGCGAAGGCCCGCGGTCAAAACAGCTTGATTTTGCCCGGAACTTTTGATCACCATTTCTTCGACACTTCCTAGCCTTGGCATAGGGGAAGAAAGAAGATGCTGGCCTGAAAGCCGGCGTCCTGTAGCCGCAATCTATATCAATTTTGACATAGACGGATGGCAATGGTAACTATGGCAAAAGACAACAAGACGAGCAAGGGTCCCAAAGATCGCAACAGCAATTATCAAATGAAAAACGGCAATCCCGTCTCCAAGAAAAAGGATAAGAAATCCAATGCATCCAAGCCCAAAGAGACGAAATCTGCTGCCCAGACAAAGACTGCGGAGCCTAAGAGCATCTTTTCAGGCATTTCCAGCAGCATTTCCCATGCCACAAACAGCATAAGCAAAATGTTAAAACACTAAAAGATATTAAGAATAGATCGGTCCGGCGCAACAGGACGGCAGTTCGCCGGAAAAAAGGTTTTTTTTGGGAGATTTGGACTAAAGCCTATCCCTGTTCCTTGGTTCTGCTAGCAAACTCATTCTGCACATCGCATCCCAGCCTTCCAATGGCATCAGATCGACATTGCCGGCAATGTTTCATCTGCTTGATGATCTTGCCCAGTTCTTCCTGGATATTTCTTTTCTCCTCGGGCGAGGGGGGCTTGATGTGGGCAAACTTGTACTGGGGAATGAGAGGCATGACATTATGGATATAAACACCCATGGACTTAATCTTGCGGGCGATGTCAAAGACATGTTTGTCGTTGATGCCAGGAATGAGGACGGTATTGACCTTCACGATCTTTTTTAGCTTGAGGGCCTCTTCTATGCCTTTGAGCTGGTGGTCGCGAAGGATGGTTGCCGCCTCCAGACCCTCGTATCTCTTGCCCTGATAAGTCACATATTCGTAAATCTGCTGGCCAATCTCCGGATCTATGGCATTCATAGTAACTGTGATGTTAGAGACGCCTAAGGCATCCAGCTCCTTGATCCTGTCCGGCAAAAGCAAGCCATTGGTGCTGAGGCAAAGAATGACGCCCGGATACTTTTCGCCCACCAGGCGCAGCGTCTCAAATGTCTCCTCATTGGCCAGAGGCTCGCCTGGACCGGCTATGGCTACCACTTTGATGTAGTGATATTTCTCCAATACCTGATCCACGCGCTCTAAGGCTTCCTCTGGCTTTAGAACTTGAGACGTTACCCCTGGCCGGGACTCATTAACGCAGTCAAAGTCCCGTACACAGTACTTGCACTGGATGTTGCACTTGGGGGCCACCGCCAGGTGCATTCTGCCAAAGGCATGGCAGGCCTTCTCACTGAAGCATGGATGCTCCTGGATCCGTCTGAGTTGATCCGGGTCGTATGGAATATCCTTTCCACCGACATTGGCAACGGGAAAAGTCTCTTCGCTCATTATTGAAAACTCCACGATTGTACTGACTAGCAATTATGGCTCAACATGGCTAAAGACTTTTCGTGCCGGAGAATACTTTAATCATGCGGAGCAAGACCTTGGTCTATGCCCGAGAAGGACAAGCTTGTCATATGGCCCATCTACTTCGACGCGGACCGCTCCCGGTCGGAAGGCAGAATGGTTTCCCATCAAGATGCCGTCAATGAGCCCAATCTGGATATGTTGATCACAGCCTCACTGAAATCCGGCTTGCAGCCAGAGATTGAACGCGAGAAGAAGCACCCCAAGACCTGGCACCAGGAAGAGGCTTCCGGCAGAATACTGGTTGCTAAAAAGGGCCCCAAATCTGCCGTCCTAAAGAGAATCGCCGGGTCCATGAAGGCAAAATACAAGAAGAAGAGCCACTGATATGATCGATCTGCATACTCACACCATTTTCAGCGATGGCGAACTCATTCCTTCCGAACTGGTACGCCGGGCGGAGGTTTTAGGATATACGGCCATCGGCATAACCGATCATGCCGACTATACCAATATCGAGCACATCTTAGCCTGCGTCTCGAAAGTCAAATACCTGGAAGACGTATTGGATATCAGAGTCCTGGTGGGAGTTGAGTTGACTCATGTGCCCCCTCAGAAGATTGGGCCACTAGCTGCACTGGCCCGCAGGCTAGGGGCAAAGATCGTGGTTGTGCACGGAGAGACGCCCGTGGAGCCCGTCCGGCCGGGCACAAACCGCGCCGCCCTGGAGGCCGGAGTGGACATCCTGGCTCACCCCGGCTTCATCACCCAGGAGGAGGCAGAGCTGGCCCGCGAGAACAATGTCTGTCTGGAGATCACATCCCGCTCTGGCCACAATATCACCAACGGCCATGTGGTACGCATGGCAAAGCTGGCCGGGGCAAAAATGGTGGTGGATACGGACAGCCACGCTCCCCGAGATCTCATAAACAGCGAGCGCGCCATAGAGATCGCGGTTGGTGCAGGCTTAGCTCGGGAAGAGGCTACCACGATAGTAAAGCAGCACGCCATCATCAAAAGGGGTTGAATAGATAGACATAGTGGCAATTGATATTTCCGGCCGGCATGCCGTGAATGGCAGATATATGATGGTATGCGCTGTCGTCTCTGCCCGCATATCGCCCAATTTTATCGAGAAAATTTACTCGGTGAGGCTGGTGCCTCATGTGGCCAGGTCGTTAGACCTCAATGTGGTGGCAAACTTCATAAGCAAAGCTTGCATGTGCCTTCCCGGAACAATCGTCGCCGAATCCGGAGACCTCTACAACCAGGAGATCTGGAGGGTGAAAAGCATCCTTGGCAGGGACTTCAAGTATCCTGAGACCATCGCGGAGAGAACGGCGATTGAACTGGCTCATCACACCTCGGTGGCGGGACGAAGGCTTATCATTGATGCACGCCAAGATGATACCGATGAATGAAGAAAAGACCGCCGTCCTGCTTATACGAGAGAATCCGATCAAGTCACCAGACCCCTACAAAATAAAAGAGCTGCGGGGCCTGGCACAGGCAGCCGGATATCGGGTTTTGGCGGAGGTTTTCCAGCGTAGGAGCCGGGACTTTCGCTTCCAGATGGGAAGGGTGAAGATCGAACAGGCCTTGAGCTACAATCCAGAAAAACTGATTTTTTACAATGCACTCAGTCCCAACCAGGTCTTCAACATCAGAAGTGAGTTTTCCGCCCAGGTGCTGGACAGGTTCAATCTCATTTTAGAGATCTTTTCCACCCGTGCCTCCACCCGCGAGGCCAAACTACAGGTGGAGCTGGCAAAGCTCAGCTATGATGCCCCCCAGGTAAAAAGTGCCCTCGCCCTGAAAAAGCGCGGCGAGCAGCCGGGCTTTCGCGGCGCCGGCGCTTATGAGCAGTCCATGTACCACGACATCCGGGGAAGAATGTCCAAGATCCGGGCGGAGTTGGCGGATGTGGAGAACATGGGCGAGGACAGACGGCAGAGGCGCAGGGAGCAGGGCTTTGATCTGGTGGCCCTGGCCGGTTACACCAACGCCGGCAAGTCCACGTTGCTTAATGCCCTCACCGGCTCCAAGGTAGAGGCTAAGGACCAGCCGTTTACCACTCTTTCGCCCACTACTAGGGCACTGG
>JAABPZ010000005.1 GCA_011391755.1 Methanothrix sp.
CCGAGATCTCTGAGGCAGATCTGGTGCTCCTCGTGGCGGACGCTAGCGATCCACCTGAATTGTTGCGGCGCAAATTGGCGGCCTCTCACAAGGCACTTTTTGACTGCGAGGTCACGGCGCCCATCGTTACCGTCCTGAACAAGGCGGACCGGCTGGAAGAAGGCAAGGCGGAAGAGTTGGTGGAGTTGATCCGAGATTTGGCTCCCTATCCTGTTTTGGCCTCGGCTATTACCGGCCAGGGCCTGGGAGTGCTGGAAGAGTGCATCGCTCAGCGTCTGCAGCCGTTGCCGGAGTATAAGATCAGTCTGCCTTACACGGCCGAAGGTCTAAGCGAGCTTTCCCGACTCTACGAGACGACCGAGCTATTGTCCGTAAGCTATGAGGAGGAGCTGATTGTCCGGCTGCGGGGAAAAGAGGAGACGATAGCCAGGGCCGGGCTGTCAGGAGCGCGCCGGCTGTGAGCAGCCATGCCTGAAATTTTGAGGGAGCATTTCCAGCTCAAAGAGACCATTGTCACCATTTTTGCCCGGGAGAGGAGTCACATAGATGCGGCCCGAGAATCCATAAGAGAGCAGCGCGCCTATCTGGAGGATTTTATAAGAAATGATCCCTTCTTTCAGATAACCTTGGAGCCTTATGATCTTGTGCAGGATGATGCCCCGCGAATCGTCCAGCAGATGATAGAGAAGAGCGCCATCTTTGGCATCGGCCCCATGGCGGCGGTAGCTGGCGCCATTGCCAAAAATGCCTTGCAGGCCATGATGGATGAAGGAGCCACTTACGCGATGGTGGATAACGGCGGCGATATCTGCATTTTAAATGATCAGCCCCTCGTAGTAGGAATATATGCGGGAAGCTCGCCCATCCGTAACCTGGCCTTCCAGCTTGCGGCCCGGCGGGCGCCTCTGGGCATCTGCACCAGCTCGGGCAATGTGGGGCCTTCCATCTCTTTTGGCTTTGCTGATGCGGCGGTGGTGATATCAGAGGATGTGGCTCTGGCAGACGCAGCGGCCACGGCTCTGGGAAATGCCGTAACGGCAGAGGGACCACTGGAGGAGTGCTTCCCGGCCATCGATCGGCCGGGGATCGAAGGCGCCCTGGTCATACGGGGCGAAGAAATGGCACTGTGGAAGGAGCTGCCACCACTGCGGCGCGCCCGGGTGGGAGAGGAGAGGATAACGAGGGAATAGAGAATAGATATAATAATACGCTGCGCATTCCAGATTGACAATTAGAAGTTCGCAAGAAGGGCAAAAATGATGAGACAAAAGTTAAAGCAAAAAAGGCCTTTTCACGTCATGATCATCCCCACCTTAGGCTGTCCTTCCAAATGCGCCTACTGCTGGAGTTCAGAGGTGGATTCACCCGTAATGAGCATAGAGACCGTTAAGGATACCGTAGCCTGGCTCAAGGATTTTCGCTCAGATCCCGTCACCTTCACATTTCATGGAGGGGAACCGCTCTTGGCCGGAGCCGATTTCTACAGGCAGGCTCTTCCCCTGCTTACCGGTGAGCTGACGCATTTAGAGCCCAACTTTGCTCTGCAGACCAACCTCTGGAAGCTGACACCAGAATTGGCAGACGTCCTGGCCCAGTATCAGATCCCCATCGGCTCCAGCCTGGACGGGCCCCAGGAGCTCAATGACCTGCAAAGATCGGAGGGCTACTACGAGAAGACCATGCGTGGCTATGAACTGGCTAAAGAGCACGGCTTGCAGGTGCAGTTCATATGCACTTTTACCTCCCACTCGGTGCAGTTCAAAGAAGATATATTCAATTTTTTTCTGGAAAACGGCTTGACGCTCAAGCTGCATCCCGCATTGCCGTCTCTACGAAGCAACGAGCCGGACAAGTGGGCGCTCTCACCAGAAAAGTACGGGGAGCTGCTGGTCTACCTGCTGGACAAGTACCTGGAAAACATGAACCTGATTGAGGTGCGAAACATCAACGACTACTGCCGATGCGTCTTCACCGGGCGGGGCACAGTGTGCACCTTTGTGGACTGCATGGAGAATACCTTTGCAGTGGGCCCGGATGGCAGCATCTATCCCTGCTATCGCTTCGTGGGCATGCCGGAGTACGTCATGGGCCACGTCAGGGATCGTCCCAGCCAGAAGGAGCTGGCAGAGTCAGGGCCGGGTGTGCGCATGCGAGCCTTCAAGGAGTATGTGGACATAGAATGTAAGGGCTGCAAGCACATTCGCTACTGTCGGGGAGGCTGCCCTTACAACGCCATAGCGCCCACCAACGGCGAGATTAAAGGCGTCGATCCCCATTGCATTGCCTATCAAAGGATCTTCGATGAGATTGCGGAGCGCTTCAACCAGGAGATGATGGGATCCCTGGGCCTGGGAATGATTGATCCAGGATCGCAGAAGGGCAATAATTCCCGGCCAGGAATTATGTCTCTAATGCAAAAAATGATTGCAAAATAGAAAAAATGTGAAACTGAATCGTATCACCTTTTTACGGCGTTACCCATGCACCATTCAGGTATACTTTCATAGATGAGCTTGCTTTTAAATAATTCATGGTTTCGGTCCAGTTCTTTTGGAAAGACCCCTTCTGCATCCCAGCTAACGAGCTCAATCTGAAGTCTGAATAATAGGGTGATGGGTTATAAGGAAATACTCCAAAAGGTCCCGGAGAATAGAATTTGAGATCAGGGCTATACCAGGGCCAGTTGGAGACCGGCACATCGAGCCATTGCAACATGCCAGCTATCCCAGGATCCATCATGGAACGATCATGACTTCTAACATATCCTCCTTCCATCCAGTTTGTCGGGTACTTTGAGCCCATGTTGGGGCTAATCCAATCTCCGCCAGATCCCATTGAACTGCCACGCGAGCCGAGACCCAGGGGGTCCTGTGCGAATGCCGAAACTGCAAGGCAGACGAGCACCATCATACACAAAAAAATTTTGCTAGATTTCATTTTCATACCTACTACCTACCATCAATCTCATATTTCTGTTTCAATGATGCATTACCACTTAGGACATTGCATGTTCTATCGTCGTTGACCCTGTTTGAGCCGGAGATAGCACATCCACAATGACTACATTGCTGGGCTGGTTGTTTACCACAAAGTAAAGCATATGTCTTCCAACCGCGTCCGCTTTGAAGTTCATGGTGTTATATCCTTCGTTGAACTGATAAGTCTTGTACTTCGAACTGGTTGTGTCTGTCTGGATCGTCTCATAGAAGCCTGCCGGCCCTTCAACGGGTGCGTAGGCGATTAGCTGCATCCAGGTTCCAACGGGACCTACCACATACTGGGTCCAGTTTATTGCTCCTTGAATCCAGAGGTCGTTGGTCTTGTTCGGCACTACGGATGCGTACTGGTTGAATGGCAACCCTACACCGGCACCATAGAACACACTGGATGGTGTTTTCTGCGTTATGTCGAACCTGGTAGGATTGCTTATTATCCCACCCACCACAGGCGTACCGGTGGTTGTATAATACTCTCTGAAGGGAGAGAACGTGGTGTCGGGAACCGCTTGCTTATAAAAGGTAAGATCCGCACTGTACCAGGGTAAGTTGGAGACTGGTGCATCGAGCCAGTGCAACATGCCAGCTATGCCTGGGTCCGACATGGAACGGTCATGGCTTCCAACGTATCCCCCTCCTAAATAGTCTGCCCCCCACGCAATGCCAATCAGCAGACACACGGCGAGCGCTGCCATACACAGCAAAATTTTGCTATATTTCATTTTAAACACCTACTTTTGCCTGAACCGGCTTCTTAATCTAAATCTAATGGGATGTCAACGATTAAAAAGCTTTTGGTACCAAAAGCTTAAAGTATCATATGTTATGTGCATATAATAAATTAATTAAATAGTGAGACCGCGTTAGGTCCCAGGCCGCCCACAATCATCACCAGTACCCCTTCTGCGAAGATGGTCTCCGTGGGCAGGCCCTTTCCGCCCATGTGCTCGCTAACGTTCTAATTGTCCGCAGCATTCCCGCCCTTAGCCTCAATAGCCGGTGCCGCCTTTTGGCCATATCCCCAACTCATGGTGCACCGGCTATTGAGGCTAAGGGCGGATAAAAAATATAATTTTAGCCGCGGATTATTCCATCGTACTCTTCCAGGGAGAGGTACTCGGGACTATATTCAAACCCCTGCCTTTGCAGGTTATTGACGAAGGCCCGCAGATGATTTTCTGAGCCGCTCTTTAAATTGGCATAAACCAGCAATATGTCCTCTCGGTCTGTTTGGGCCATGCGCTCTTCCAGGTCGATAATGTCTATCTCCTCTATGGCCGCCCCCACCTGCAGGGCATCTTTTACAGAAGCACTCCCCCGGATCACCAGATCATCATAAAGCCCCTGTAGGGTTTCATTGGAAAACTCTCCCGCCCCTTTAATGGGATCAGGCAGAGAGTACCTTTCCAGGAGCGTCTTGACGGCTGCCTCGTGAGTTCTCTCTGCCTTGCCAATGTTGTCAAAGACACGCAGGTTCCATTTTTCATTGAAGGCCAGATAGACGTCTCCCGCCAGCTTTTCTTCCTCAGCCATATAGAGCAGGCCCTCTTTCTCCATGGCAGTCAGGCCTCCGGAAGGCTGTCCCGCCAGGGCCAAACCCAGAGCGCTTTCGTTCAGCTCACTGGTATAGTTATCATTCACAGTGAGCAGATCCTGGTCTGTTGCATATGCCGTGCTTAAGACCGCAAGCATCAGACAGAGGCTGCCCAATAGCATTGTCTTCATCATCCATCACCAGATAAATAGTAATAATGAGAGAAATTATTTAAACGTTGGCATGATGGACCCGGTATTTGCGCGTTCTATTTTCCAGCCAACAATAGAAATAGCCCGGATTTTCCAGGGGCCTGGGCATCAGAATGGGAACTGCCTGACAACACAAGTTCACACGTCAAGTTTAAGCTTTCAGCGCTCTTTACTTTTATCATGCTGCAAGACCTCCGTCTGACCATTGTGGTTGAGAATTCCGCCTCGCTTGACAACTCATCTCTCTATGCCCAGCATGGCCTGTCCATCTTTTTGGAGTTGAACTTTGGCTTGGAAAGCATGAAGCTGCTCTGGGACACTGGTGCCTCCTCTGAGGTGATGTTGCATAATGCCGATGCCTTAGATCTCGATCTCTGCCATCTCGATCTTATCTGCCTCAGCCACGGCCATTATGATCACACGGGTGGCCTGATGGGGGTCCTGCAGCGCCGAAAGGGCAGAGTTTGCATCCTGGCCCATCCCGATATCTTCGCGCCAAAGCTGAAAGAGCGGCCCACACTCCAGTACATAGGAGCGCCCTTCACCCGAAACGAGGCCGAGGCCGCCGGGGCGATAATGCTCGATTGCCGCAGTCCGCTCGACTTAGCACCGGGGGTCATGACCACTGGTGAGGTGGCGCGCCTGGAAGCCTTTGAGAAGGTGGAGGGCTTTTGGACGGTTAAGGAAGGCCAATACTGCCCGGACTGCATGCCGGACGACCAGGCCCTGGCGATAAACTTGCCGGGCAAAGGGCTTGTCGTCATCACCGGCTGCGCTCACTCCGGAATCATCAATACCATCAGGCATGCCCAGAAGATCACGGGTGTCGAGGAGCTTCATGCCGTGATAGGTGGCTTTCACCTTATGGGGGCGGATGATAAGCGGATCGATGCGACGGCAAAGGCTCTGCAGAATCTCGATCCCGCCATTGTCCGGCCGGGACACTGCACCGGACAAAAGGCCGTCTGTCGGCTGCAGGAGGCTTTGGGCGAGCGATGCCGGCCCCTGACTGTGGGAGACACAATTCAGCTCTAAAATTCAGGAAGGTGCAAAAGAATGATAGCTTTCGGACCCGTGCCCTCCCGACGGTTGGGGAGAAGCCTGGGCATAAACAACATACCTGCCAAGATATGCAGCTATTCCTGTGCCTACTGCCAGGTGGGCAAAACTTTGCAGATGGAAATAAAGCGCCGTTCCTTCTACTCGCCCCAGGAGATCTACGATGAGGTGAAAGAGAAGGTGGACAGTTCGCGAAGCCAGGGCCACGCCATCGATTACCTCACCTTCGTGCCCGATGGAGAGCCCACCCTGGACATCAACCTGGGCCAGGAGATCGATATGCTGAGAACTCTGGGCATCAGAATAGCCGTGATCAGCAACGCCTCCTTGATCTGGGATGAGAATGTACGAGAGGTGCTGGCCAAGGCGGACTGGGTCTCTCTCAAGGTGGATTCACGGGAGGAGCGGACCTGGCGGCGCATGGATCGGCCCCACCGGGCCCTGGTGCATGAGTCAATTTTGCAGGGCATCCTAGACTTCTCAAAGGATTTTAAAGGCGTGCTTGTCACAGAGAGCATGCTGCTGGCCGGCATAAACGATGATGAGAGCTCTCTTTTAGCCATAGCAGAATTCCTGGAAAAGGCTGATCCAAACGTTGCCTATATCTCTGTTCCCACCCGGCCGCCCGCGGAAAAATGGGCTAAAATGCCCTCTGAGGAGAGCATTAACCGCGCCTACCAGATATTTTGCGCCAGGGTGAAGCCTGTGGAGCTTCTCGTAGGATATGAAGGAGATAGCTTCGATCTTACTGGCAATGTGGTGAGCGACCTTCTCTCCATTGCCGCCGTTCACCCCATGCGAGAGGCGGCGGTTAGAAAATTTTTGCGGCAGGCCCAGGAGAGCTGGGAGGTTGTGCAAGAGCTGATTGATCAGGGACAGCTCGTCAAGACCGAATATCAGGGCAAGTGTTTCTACCTGAGGCGGCCAAATATTTCCATAGAATAGATAATCTGATATATTCAGCAGACCAATATAACCAATATGAAACCAAATCTTGTCGCCTTATTATTAGGTCTGCTGCTCTTTTCCTCTGGATGCATTCAGCCTGAAAAGGCCCCGGTCGTGGAAGAGAAGGCAGCCACTGAAGGGTGGAAAGCGGATGGAATTGTGGGGGATAGCGAATACTCTCACAGCATGCTCCTGCAAGGCCCGGCCAGGCAGGGATACAGCGGAGGCGAGATGCAGATCTCCTGGAAGAACGATCCGGAATATCTCTACCTGGCCCTGAACGGCAGCACTGACGGATGGCTGGCCATAGGCTTTGAGCCCCAGGAGTGGATGAAGAACGCCGACATAATCCTGGCCTCGGTGCAAGGAGGCAAAGCGAGAGTGCTGGACGAGTATTGCACGGGCAACTACGGTCCGCATATCGAGGATACTTTGCTGGGAGGCACAAGCGACATCGCAGAATTTGGCGGCAGCAAAGGATCCGGTCGCACGGTCATCGAGTTGAAGAGAAAGCTGGACACGGGAGACAAGTTCGACAAGGCGTTCTCGCCCGGCCAGGCGATCTCCATAATCTGGGCATTGTCCCAAAATCAAGATCTCAGCCTCAAACACAATGTGGCCTACGGCGAGGGAATCATGACTATAACCCGTGGGCAGACTATGACTTCTCCGGCTACAGCTGCGGTTGCAGCCCTAACCATGCGCGAGAAGGAAGGAGCCGTCTTCATTTGGGAGGAAGAAAAGGCTGCTCGCGACCTGTACACCTCACTTTATGATAAGAACAACCTCTCCATCTTCATGGATCTGCAAA
>JAABPZ010000006.1 GCA_011391755.1 Methanothrix sp.
TCCAGCAGAAACTCCTGCAGCTTATTAAGCAATGCCTCTTCAAGCGCATTCTCGCTCATCACATCGCGCGCCGTGAGGCCGAGGAACTCGAAGACGTAAGGATCGCGGATGATTTTGTCCATTGACTCTGGTTTAGTCGCAGCCTGGGCAATTTCTATGACCACTCGCTTATCATGCGACAGTTCTGTTCTCTCATAGAGCAGGCTCGCTATCTGACGGCGAAGTTCACGAACGGACCAGGCCCCTTTAAGGCACTCGGTCTCATAGAAGGCCCGTTTGGCCAAGTCGTCTATCTCCATCATGGCGGCCAGATGAGAATAGGAGAGACGTTCGATCATTGTTCTGGCATCTATCCTCAATTCGGGCATCGCCATCCCCCGAATCTCTGCATTTTTTTCCACGGCCAGATGCAATCTAAATTCGGGGGACACTGTCTCCCGAATCTGAGGATAAATCTGATAGAGACGACGGTAGCGTCTGAGTTCGCGTTCGCTGCAGTTCTTGAGACCACTTTCTTCAAGACGCTTGGCAAGCTTCTCAAGCAGACGCTCACCATAAGTTGCTCTGTCCGCTCCCTGCTGCTCGTATACTGCGATGTAGGACCCTATCAGCCAGTTGCGAAGCGTGAGGCTGACGTTCACGGCCTTCACCGCCTTCATGAGCAAACTGTCGTGGGCCAGCGTTATCGACCGGACGAGGCTGTCGAAGTCAGCAACTGGTGCAACTGCAACCGTAGGCTTGGTGTGATCCATCATATTGGCCCCTCAATACGAATCCATAACCTTCACCCCCATAAACATTATGCTGATCTCAATAAAAGGAGCAAGATATGCCAGAGGCCTTGCCAAATACTTTACTAGAGGTGAGTACAACTCTGCCTCATGGATCTGGAAGGATTTGCCAAGCGGGGTCTTCTGCGAGAGGACCAGGAGATTAAGTCCAAGCTCATCTCACTGATCAGAGAGGTAAAGAGAATACCAGAGGATAAAGCCCTCCTCCTGGCAGAGGCGGTATTAGAAGAAGCAAGAGCGACGCTGCATCCCCGGGGTGAGGTCTTCCGGCTAGAAGAGGTGGGCGTTACCATGGGCGACTATGGGGTGGGCTCGCGAGGCTCAGGCGATTTTTATACGCATACCAAGATCGCCGAGGTCATCGGCCGCACTAATGCCGTGGTCGATTCCCGCCAGCTGGACGATTCAGGCGTGGTCAAAGGCAAAGGAGAGTACATAACCGTCACCGTAGACGGCATGCACTCCCGCCTCAGCGATTATCCTTTCCTGGCGGGCTTTCATGTCACTCGCGCCGCGCTTCGCGATGTCTATGTCATGGGCGCAAAGCCAGTAGCTCTTCTCTCCGACATTCATATCGCCGATGATGGGGATGTCTCCAAGCTCTTCGACCACATCGCTGGCATCGCTACCGTCTCGGAGCTGATCGGTGTTCCTCTCATCACCGGCAGTACACTACGCATCGGCGGTGATATGGTCATCGGCGACCGGCTGACCGGCTGCGTAGGCGCGGTAGGTGTCTCAGATAAGATCACGCCCCGAAAAGGGGCCCGTCCCGGTGACGTGATCATGATGAGCGAGGGTGCCGGAGGAGGAACGGTCTGCTCGGCTGCCCTTTACTATGATCGGCACGAGGTGGTGGAAGAGACGTTGAATATCAAATTCCTGGAGGCCTGCGAGGCTCTGCTAAAGGTTGACCATACCATTCACGCCATGACCGACGTGACCAATGGAGGCATTCGCGGCGATGCCAAGGAGATCTCCTACACCGCCGGGGTGAAGCTGCACTTCGAGGAGGAGAGGATGCGCCGCCTGGTAAATGCGCGGGTTCTAGAGATGCTCGACGACCTGCATATCGACTATCTGGGCGTCTCCATCGATGCCCTGCTCATAATAGCTCCGGAGGAAGAGGCGAAAGAGATCGCCCGGACCATTGGCAAAGCCGGCGTGGCGGTGGATGAGATCGGCACTGTTGAGGCGGGAGAGGGCGCATTGCTCCATATGGACGGCAAGGTTACGGACTTTTCCCCGCGCTTTCGGGAAGCTGCCTACACGCCCATAAAAAAGGT
Organism: Methanothrix sp.; assembly: GCA_011391755.1. Taxonomy (GTDB): domain Archaea; phylum Halobacteriota; class Methanosarcinia; order Methanotrichales; family Methanotrichaceae; genus Methanothrix. The sequence goes on from JAABPZ010000006.1 coordinate 2,078, forward strand.
AGTAGGCCAGGACGCGAGAAGAGATGTGACCGAGATGACGACGAAAGTCGACCGGGCAGCTAGGAATGCTGTGGAGAAGAAGAGGCAATTTATAGATCGAATAAGAAGAATGTAATTCAAATTTTTACAAAGTTATTTATTTTTAGTGCGTTTGCCGAATGTAGTAATAATAGTAAAAATTTTTTTTACATAAATAAACTATTTATATCATAACGTACTTCATTTATTACAAGGGAGTTAAAATAAGGGAGAAGATATCAATGAAGGAATCGTTCGTAATGAGATTTGACGAGAAAGATATTGAAGTTGTAGAAACGCTGAAAAGCCTGGGCGTGCCGAGAAAGGTCTCCAATATGATCGCCTATCTGGCCAGCGGCACAGAGGCCACCTCTCGCGAGATTGAAAGAGGCTCCGATCTGCGCCAGCCGGAAGTGAGCATTGCTCTGCGCACTCTTAGGAAGAACAACTGGGTGGAGGAGAAGATGAGCAGGAGCGATGGCACCGGCCGGCCCATGAAGGTCTACCGCCTCAAAGCACCAATTGAGGATATACTTCAATACTACGAGCAGGAAAAGCTCGCTGAGGCTAACCAGGCCCTGCAATCCATACAAAGGCTCAAGGCCATCTTGGGGGAGGCGGGATCGAGCTGAGGGTCGTTAAAGGGTCCATCCCCCAGTGGATAATTTAATATATATTTTTTGATTTTTAGGTATTTTTAATAATTCTTCACCTCGTCGCCCAAGGAGGCCGCATCCTTCTGGGTGCGGAGGAATTGGGCGCTCCCGTACGTTAAGTATTTATGCTACAGACAATATATATCTATACTATCATGATGCAGACGCTCAAAGTCAAAATTGCAGTTGAACCAGAGCAATCCGAGGCTCTCCTTGAGACCATGCATCAGTTCAATGCAGCGTGTAATTATGTAGCAGAAATTGCTTTTCAGATGCAAACCGCCGATAAAATCAAGTTGCAGCCTTTTGTTTATCATGATATAGAACATCGCAACGGATTCCACAGGAGAAACCTTCTCCGGTGAAAAGATCGACAAGCATAGACATAACTCTTGGAGTTTCAGTCAGCTCCGGCAGTTTATCGACTACAAAGCAGTCATGTCCGGCGTTGGTGTGGTATGCATCGACCCTGCTTACACTTCTCAGGAATGCCCGATTTGTCATCATATATGCCCATCGTGGCCCGACTTTTTGCGGAGCCGCAAGCCATGCCCTTCAGGGCGTGGTAGTTGACGATGGGGATATATAGAAGGAAAGCCTAATATTAATCTAAAGCAAATCGAGTATTAGCTAGCTTATATCCAGGTAGTGATTCATTGACGGTCATAGAAGAGTCTATTCATCGAGCATATCTAAACAAGCTTGTAGGGGAAGACGGTTTACGCATTGTGGAATGCATACCAGGCGAAGAGATCACGGATGAGAAGCTGGCAGAGCTTACCGGCATCAGCCTGAATACCGTAAGACGCACCCTTTACCTGCTTTACGAACACAGGCTGGCCATATATCGACGCAAGCGCGATCCTGATTCCGGCTGGCTCACCTATTTGTGGCAATTGTGTCCCGAGAATTTTGAAAAAGCACTGGAATCAGAAGCTAAAAGGCTGCTGCGCAAATTAGACGAAAGGCTGGCCTATGAGAAGGAGAATATTTTTTATGCCTGCACCGATGGGTGTGCCCGGTTCATCTTCGACGAGGCAAGCGAGGCCAATTTCCTCTGTCCCTTCTGTCAGGGAAGCCTGGAGTTTATGGAGAATGCCAAAGTGGTGGAGACCATAGAAAAGCAGATGACGGAATTAAAAGCTTGCTTATAGGTTCTCCAGTTTGTTGTCAAGGACTGCCGTCCACCACCAACGAGCCATGTCCACCAGATCGCGGCTAAACATCCCGGAGAGCCGGTACTCGCCACTTTTGTTTGTGATCAGGCCGGCCCCAAGTAGCTTGTTTCTCATGGCGTAAAAGGCAGATCGACTAACATTCAGCTCTAACAGAAGCTGCTCCCACTCTTCCGTCTTCAATGGATCGCCGCTCTTCTGGCGTTCCTCCACCATTACCAGGAATTTTCCACCACGCCGTGCCGTTGTTTCCTCCTGAAAAAGGCGAAGCATTAGCTCATGATACGGATCACGAGAGCGGCTTATTGCGTACTCCGATTTAGAGCGGACCTTGATCGTAGTGGCGGTCCGGGGAGCCTTCTTGACATTGGTCATAAGGTAGCCAGTACTGCTCTGGCTATATCTGCATATTCATCCCTTAAAACATAGCTCATAGGCGCACGATAAGACTTCTTATTGACATGTAATATTCCCAGACGTGAACAAATGTAGCCGATCATGGAGGCTACCACCTTCTTGGAAACATCTATTCTCATGCATACGCTTTCATGAATAGAGGCTACTGTGAACTCTCGAGCCTCGACTATGGACTCAAGAACAACTCGCCTCAGACCATCTGTGTCCAGATTGAGGAACCTAATCATTCGGCCTAGTATCTCGGACCGCTGTGGTTTCATCGTACCCCTCCCAAACTACCCCCTAGACATTAAGCAATACTTTAGTAATATGTATAATATATACTTTACTATATGAGCTAATACTTGAATATGGTTTCAACCAAAACCCCAATTGAACCGCCATGAGTTTAAGCCGGCCGCCACAAAGTATCGATGATAAAGAGCAAGCGGATCGGAATTAATATGCAAGAAGATGAAAATGCAAAGGCTGAGATCCTCTATGCCCAGGGAAACTATGAGGAGGCAGTATCGGCCTGGGAGAAGGCCGAGGAAGTTTTGCCGCACAGCTTCGCGAAATGTTACAAGAAAGGCATAGCTTTAAGAAAGCTCTGCAGGTACGATGAGGCAGCGTCCGCCCTGGAAAAGGCTCTCTTGCTCGAACCTAATAATGCCGATGCTTGGAAGGCTCACGCCCTGGTCTGCAGCCAGATGGATAAGAATGCACAGGCAATAGCGTCCTCTGAAAAGGCACTGGCTCTCGATCCATACAATGCCCGAACCTGGATAATAAGAGGCTTTGCCCTGCACCAGCAGGGGCAATACGAGAAGGCGGTGGAAAGCTATGCCCGGGCCATCGAGTGCAATCCACTCGGAGCGGACGGCAGAAGGGCCTGGAATAACCGGGGCGCGGCTTTGGACAACCTGGCTAAACATGAGGAGGCCATCGAGAGCTATGAAGAGGCGTTATTGATCGATCCCTTCGATATCTATGCCTGGAACAACAAAGGCGTGGCCTTAGGAGTTTTAGCCAGGCACGAGGAGGCGATTAGCTGCTTTTTAAAGGCCATAAGGATCGAGCCGGAATATGCAACTGCCTGGAAGAACCTGGGGCTTGCCTACCAGTCAATGCACCGCGACAATGAGGCAGAAGAGGCCTTTATCCGAGCAGAGGAATTGGGACTCTGATTGATCTATTTCTTGCCAGATAAAGCTTTAGCGATCTCATCGACGAGAGCCGCACGGTTCTCCCGGGTTACGGTTATCACCTGAAATGTGCTGCGAATCTTCTTAGCCAGACGGTGATTGGACCACTCGTGCAGCACCACCAGCATGGGCCTTGATGAGGCTATGGCCATTTCTACAGCGGAGACGAACCTGTGGCTGGTCAGCTCCATGGGACCCACCTCGTCTACCACAATCAGCTCGCATTTCAGGGCGTTTTCTATGGCCCTTGCACCGAGGCCGTCCAGGTCTTCCGGATGGACGCGATACTTTCCCAATTGGGGACCGCTGCCTGTCTCATCGGCCAGCATGCCCACGGCTCCCGAGGCCAGGTCGAGCAGCTCAAAGCCGATGCGCCGATCTTTGTAATGCTTATCCCGTGCCAGCACTCCCCCCACGCGCATGCCTGTGGCTTTGGCCACTTTGGCGACCAATGTGGATTTGCCAACGCCCGGGGTTCCGGTGACTGCTATCCTAAATGCCATATTGCTCCCTCATCCTTTCCGCGTAGCGGCTCAGGCTCTCTACATCTTTTATCTCTTTCTTGACCAGCTTTTTAAGGCGGCTTCTGATCTCTTTGTCCGGTTTCCTTCCCACGGAAATAAGGTGGCGCTCGATGGTCCTGCACATCTCATCGCCTTTGCCATCCCAGTCGGTAAGGAGTATGATCTGGGCGTAGCAACGGGCGACGTCCTCTGCCAGATCCAGAGCACAGCGACGCGAGGCCATGATCACGGGTCCAGGAAGGCCCAAAGCGCGCAAGGCCTGCAGGTCGCGCCTTCCTTCCACAATGATGGCCGCACCCTGGTAGGAAGCCTCGAGAAGGGAAGCAATCAGCTCCTCCAGGGCCTCTAGATCATAAGTCCCCTTGGCACGACTCTCATGCTCATCTCTACCCCAAGCCATATCTTTCCCGCTCAATTTATCTCATCTTCTCTGTTAATGCCAAGACGGCCTCATCCTTTGTCATGCCTTTTACCAAAAGAAGCTTTCTGGCGCTCCGCTGACCGCTTAAGACCACAACCATTAGCTCGGAAATTCCCAGCGTTCCGGCCAGCTCCTCTATTAATTGCCGGTTAGCCCGTCCTCGCGACGGCTCCTCCGTCAGATGAGCTTCCATTGACCTTCGCCAGGGATTGAAGCCGGAGGGCACCGCCAACCGGGAGGATCCGGGCACCACCTCAAAGCTGATAGTGCAACCCAGAGGATGAGATTTAACCGCCTCGCAAATGTCCATTATTCAGAAAAGAGGCTTTCTGGGGCCTTAAAGCTTATCTCGGGCCTACGACAAATAGCGTTTTGGCAAAAAGTTAAAATAGCGCCAGCGATGAAAGGAGAGAGGTTCGATGAAGGTCAAAAAAGTCGTCGTCCTGGCAGATCAGGCTCAGGTGGTAAGATCCATCCTTCCCGGCTTGGAACAGCTTGGCCTGCAAATATGCGACCAGCTCTCGGGCCAGGGAACGGATTGCCTTTTGATATGCGACATGGGATATGTTACCACCCCCAGAGGAGCGCTCCTCATTCGCCAGGCATTGGTTGATGGAAGTCCTGTTTTATTAGACAACGCCCAATTGTCATCGATTTTAGAAGAGATCAAACAGACGGGCGGCCTTTCTTTAGAGACCAGAAATAACCTGGAGGCATATGCCCTCTACAGGTGTCTGCAAAGCGACTCGCGAAGACTCTTTGCCCTTCAAGCCGGCACAAGCGCCATGCCTCGTTATGCGGCAGCAGCCTATGAGAAAGTGCAGGATCTTCGTTATGGAGAGAACTGGCACCAGAAGGCGGCACTCTACAGCAAAGAGAATGGTCTGGGCCTGCATACAACCAGGAAGCTGAATGGACGGGAGATGTCCTATAACAACATGGTCGATGCGGAAACGGTGCTTGAGATGCTCATCGACCTATCGGAGTACGATGGCATCCCGGCGGAAAAGCCACTATCCGTCATTGTGAAGCATGCCAATCCCTGCGGCGTGGCCTATGGCGAGAGTCTGGCTGAAGCCTACCGTCTCTCTTTCGCCACCGATCCCAAATCCGCATTTGGGGGCGTCATCGGCTTTTCCCGGCCGGTGGATTTGGAAACGGCTCGCGCCATCGGCGACAGCTTCGTAGAGGTGCTGCTGGCCCCCGGCTATGAGCCGGAGGCCCAAAAGCTGCTCATGGATAAGAAGCCCAATCGCAGAATATTGGATATTGGAGATCTGCTGGCCCAAAAGGATGAGCTTTATCGGGGTTTCTATCAAAGAAGCATCTTCGGGGGCATGATGCTCCAGGATTATGATACAGGCGATCTTAAGGAATGGAAAGTTGTAACCAAGAGATCTCCCACAAACGGGGAAAGCAAAGCCCTTCGATTTGCCTGGAAGGTCTCCAAGTACGTCAAGTCCAATGCCCTGGTTTATGCCTCGGAGTGCCAGACCATAGGCATAGGATCGGGCCAGGTGAGCCGGGTGGATTCAGCACGCTTTGGCGCGGAAAAGGCAGAGGAGCACGGACTATCCACCCGAGGAACTGTCGCTGCCACTGATTCATTCTTCCCCTTCCGAGACGGGCTGGATCAAACCTTCCAGGCCGGAGCTGTGGCAGTAATTCATCCCGGTGGGTCCATACGGGATGCCGAGGTTATTGATGCTGCCAATGAGCATGACATGGCCATGGTCTTCACAGGCATGCGCCATTTCCGGCACTAACTTATAACTGGAAAACCATTGTAATCTGAGGTTAGCCAATGATAATCGCGAAGAGCCCTAAATATTTCTGCATGAAATTTTCAACCATTAAATGCAACGAAAAGGCCATCTTCGCGCTCCTCGTTCTTACGCTTTTCATTTACGTACCATTTGATCCCGTCTCAGCAAGCGTTATCCAGGCAGGTGCTGACATCCAGACGGCCATAAACTCGGCAGAGGTAGGAGACACGATAGTAGTAGGTCCGGGAGAAGCAAATCGCTTCGAGGTGGACCGGCCGTTAACCATTGAGGGACAGGGCGGCCCCATTCTCTCGGCGGATTTACAAAAACCTGCCATAATAGTGTCCAGCGATGGCGTCACAATCTCTGGATTTCGCATAAAAGGCGTAGGCAAGGACACCACTGCCAAGTTCAATTACTACATGCAAAATCCCGCTGCTGCGGCTGGTGGAAGCTTCGATGAGCCCAATTCTGCAGTCGTTGTGAGGGGCGAGGGCATATCTATAAAAAATTGCAGCATCTTTGGAGCGCAGGTGGCAATTTCTGCGAAGAATGTGCAAGACCTGGTCTTGCAGAATACGACCATGGATGGCTGCGATACGGGGGCCTCGATCCTGCAAAGTAAGAAGGTTAAAGTTACTGCCTGCCACATCACCAACTGCAAAAAATACGGGCTTGAGATTGTTAGGTCTCGGGATGTGGTGCTTGATAATAACAGCATTGTTAACAACACCAACGCCGGCATACTCCTCAAGGAGACGAACGACGGCATTATTCAGGATAATATCCTCTCCACGAACACCTTTGGGCTCTCCCTTTGGAATGCTTCGTATAACCAGGTAAGAAGAAACCATGTCGATCATAATTATTACGGAATCCTGGTAACGTCCTCGTCTAACTACAACAACATAACCGATAATTTGGCAGAGGATAATAGCAGAAGCGAGATCGTGACAGGATTTGGCATCGGCATCAGTCTGCAAGAGAACAGCAGCTACAACCTGCTGATCCGAAACACTGCTAAAGGCAACTTCAACGGCCTTGAGCTGTCCCGAGGCTGCAAGTTCAATGCCGTCTACGACAACAACGCCTCGGACAATAAACACGGCATAAGGCTCAATGAGAACCGCAATAACCTCATCTTCGGCAACAACTTCATGAGAAACAACATCAATGCCTATGAGAATACCAGCCTTAATATCTGGAATACAACTTTCGGCAACTACTACAATGATTATACGGGCAAAGATGAGAATAATGACGGCATAGGCGATCAGCCCTATTCTCTACCTGGGCCCGAGTCGCGTTCTTTTGACCAGCGGCCCCTTATCCGTCCTTACCGTGAAGCGGTATTGAACGGCACATCGATCAGAGATGAGGTTAAGAAATATGCCGTGTTCGGACCGGCTGATGATGAGTATCCTACCATTAGCAAGCAAAAAGGCGTAATGGTGATATCTCGCAAAGCATCAAGCCTGCCGCCCAAATGGACGGACTCTCGGGCCTTTGATGCCAGCGCTCCGCCGTTTCAAAAAGAGAATGATTTCTGATGAATCTCATAACGGAGGGCGCCATCACCTTTGAGACACAGGGCGCTTTCTACAATCCCAAGATGCAACTCAACCGGGATATCGGCGTAGCCATGGCCAGTAGCCTGGGACTCTCCGACTATCTGGACGCCCTATCTGCCAGCGGCATTCGCGGGCTAAGAGTGGCTAAGGAAGCGAATGTCGAAAAGGTGACCTTAAACGACGTCAGCCCCCAGGCTTGCCGGCTCATGGAAAAAAACCTGAGCCGAAACGGTCTGGCCGGCACGGTAACCTGCTGCGATGCCAATGTTCTAATGCACCAGCAGCACTTCCAGGCAGTGGACCTGGATCCCTTCGGCTCACCCTCCTCCTATCTTTCCGCAGCCAGCCGGTCCGCTCTCTCTTATCTATTTATCACCGCCACCGACACCGCTCCCCTCTGCGGGGCCCATCTCATGAGCGGTATCAGAAAGTACATGGCAGTTCCCCTGCGTACAGACTATCACCGGGAGATGGGGGCCAGAATTCTGCTCGGCCTGGCGGCACGCGAGCTGGCGCGCCTCGATAAAGCCATGCAGCCCATGCTCACCCACGTTACCGATCACTATGTGAGAACTTACCTGCGTGTGATCAAGGGAGCAAAAGCAGCCGATCGATGTCTGGAAAAACTGGGCTATGTCGAGCACTGCCGTAGCTGCGGCAGCTTTGTTCTCCTGGAAAAGCCCTGGCCTGTAGGGGAATGCGCTCATTGCTTAGGCAAGACGACTTTAGCCGGCCCTCTGTGGCTGGGCGAGATACAGGAAGCGCAGGTAATCGAGAAGGCCTCTGCTTGGGAGGGCCACAGCCGCCGGGCAAAAAAACTCCTCGACACATGTGCCAGCGAGGTAGAGGTGCCCATGTACTATGATCATCATAGCATCTGCGAGAGGCTGCACATCACTCCCGGCAAGATCGATGATGCCATAGAGCGGCTGCTAGAGGGCGGACATCGGGCTTCCCGCACTCATTTTTGGGGACTGGGCATCAAGACCGATGCCGGCATGACAGATGTCGAGGCAGCCATAAGACCGATTTAATTTCTTAATAATTTATAAAAAAGTTCGATCTGTTTTCCAACCTAAAACTTAATAAAGGAGAAGAGACCTAATAGTGATAGCTGCATTATGATAGGATAATGCAGGAATTCGCGGCACGAGGTGACGTTTATTACCCCCTTCATTGCTACTCCCTTTCGCATCTCGTGCCATCCCTTGTTATATTTTAGCAGGTTCTAAAATGCAGATCTCATCCTACTTGTCTTATTTAGCGGGCTCCGACCTGCGACTGGTGGTATATTTCCTCTTGGGTGGAACAGTGACAGCTCTCACGGCCTACTTCGCCAGCCAGGGGCGGGGCATGCTCTCCGCCTTCATTACTACTCTGCCCTTGCTCACGGTTTTCAGTTTTTTGCTAATCTATGCCGAGGGCGGCAGCAAGACTGTGGAAGAGTATGCCAAAAGCCTTCTCATCTTCACACCTCCCTGGCTCTGCTATGTCGCAATAGTTCTCCTGGGAGTTAATCGCATAGGAATAGTCAAGAGCCTGATCCTGGGGGTCCTTTTCTTCGTGGTCCTATCCGTCCTCCTGGAAAAATTGCTGCCCGGCACAAAACCGTAAAATAATAGTTTGGTTAAGGCAAATCCATGAAAATTGCGCTCGTTGGCGGAACCGGCGATATCGGCACGGGATTTGCCGTGCGCTGGGGGCAAAAGCATGAGATCATCATCGGCTCACGAAATGTTGATAAAGCCAAAGAGAGCGCAGCCGCTGTATTGCAACTCTTAGGAGCCGTAGGTAATGTGCAGGGCACAAACAACGCCTGTGCCGTTGCTGCGGCTGATGTGGTCGTGCTGTGCGTGCCCTATGAGCATCTGGCTTCTGTCACAACCGGTCTGTTAGACTCCTACAAGAGCCAGCTCGTCATCTCGCCCGTGGTGCCCATGATTTACAACGGCAAGTTTTTCCAGTACCAACCCCCCGCCGAGGGCAGCGCAGCCCTGCAGGCAAGGATGTTGCTGCCAAAAGGCGTTAGAGTGGTCTGTGCCTTTCATACCATCTCTGCCGCTGCTTTGCAGGATATTGAGAGGGTGATGAAGGCGGATGTCTTCGTCTGTGGTGATGATGCAGAGGCGATAAAGATCGCGGTTGAGCTTGCCGGTGAGATAAAGAGCCTGCGACCTCTGAACGCGGGTCCCTTGGCCGTCTCCTCCATGGTGGAGAGCCTGACGCCCTTTCTGCTAAATGTGGCCCGCAAGAACAAGATCAAGGACGCGGGAATAACCGTCGTTTCCGAGCGAAATAACAAAAAAATGTAGATTAAAAATAATTGATGATCAAAGAATAGCCATTTTTTATCATATCCCAGATCATATCTGCGGAAAGGTTCAGTCCCAGCCAATGCCAGATGAGATAGACGGCAACGAACATGCCGAGCATGGCACCCACGTTTGAAAGTGCCGCCACTAAGATGACCTTGAAGAGGCGGTTTTGCATCATCTGCTTAAAGTTGTCTGCAGCAGCCAGCGTTTTCAAGTCGGAAACGGTCGGCTTGAGCTTCCAGGCCTCCACCATTCCGGCAAACCAGCCCGCCGCCACAAAGGGATTGAGGGTCGTCATCCAGGCCACCATGAGCGCCGTCAGGGCAGAGAGCGGATGGCCTCTGGCCAGGACCACTCCTAAAGCCGACAGCCCCCCGGTTACTACGAACCAGATGACACAGGCCTGGAAAATGATCTCGCTGGACTTGGCCGTGATCAGCACCAGACCAATGGTGACCAGGATAAGCAGGCTCACCACTACCCCAAATATCTTGACAAAGGTGATCTTTTTGCCGGGCTTCTCATTCAAGCCTTCCAGGGCAGGAATATTCTCGGGATGCTCTAGATGCTTGAGAATGCCCTCTCTGTGACCCGCCCCCACCACGGCCAGCACCCGGCCCTGCTTGGAGAGCAAGTGCAGATTACGAGCCAGGTAGGCGTCGCGCTCATCCACCAACACGTTCGCCGCCCCGGGAGAGATCTTCCTAAACTCCGAGATCATCTGGGAGACAATATCGGCCTGAGTGATGCTGTCGATATCAATCTCTTCAACATCTCCCCAGCCAAGAGCTGCAGGTATCAGGGATCCGACAAGCCTTATCTTATCAAAAAATCCCATAGCCGACCAGAAACGCTGAATGGTAATGCCAATGTCCCTATCGACCAGTGCCACCCGCGCGCCCGCGATCTTAGCAGCATCTATGGCCGCCAGCATCTCCGAGCCGGGTTTGACTCCCAGCTCCTCGCCGATCTTTCTTTGGATATAGGCCAAAAACAACTGCACCAGGAAGAAAAAGAGTTTTCCGCCACTGAGTAGCTCGCTGATCTTGATCTCCTTCTCTACCTCCTGGCCGATAAGAGCCCGATAGCGAGCAGGACACAGCTCTACAGCCACAATATCGGGACGCATCTCCTCTATTTTGCTGATTACTTCCTGGACGCTTTTTTCTGAGACATGGGCCGTTCCTACTATTATGATCTCATGGGACTCGCTGCCGGCGGGCGTCTCCCCCGGCTCCACCAGCCGGCAAGAAGAAGCGTCGGCTTCTTTCATCGTTTCCGTCGTATTCTCCAAATTGATTACCTCTTAATGTTCCCGCTCGCTGCAAAGCTCAATGGCCCTGACCAGATCCTCCCTGGAGACGATGCCCACCAATCGGCCCTCATCGATCACAGGCAGTCGGCGAATTTGCATTTCATTCATCATCTTCATGGCAGTCGATGCCTCCTCCTCAGGGCCAATCAAATATAACTTTCTTGTCATCACCTGATCGACGCGGGTTTGGGTGCGCAGAGCTTCTGGAACCTTCTGCAGATCGGTCAAGGTGATGATTCCCTCCA
>JAABPZ010000061.1 GCA_011391755.1 Methanothrix sp.
TGAAGATAGATGGCAGCGCCTATGCCGAGAGGAGAAGAGACAATCATGGCACCAAGAACCATCCATAAAGAGCCCAATATGGCCGTGCTGATCCCGCCCGCCTGGCCCAGGCGCCTGTGGGGCGTGGTTAAAAACTCCCAGCTAATGATCCCAATTCCTTTGTAGATTATTATGAAGAGTATCCCGCCTAAAAGAAGAAGCGAGAGCACTGCAGATAGCCGGACCGCCAGAAATACCAGGGCCTCTCGACCCCGGGCGCTGTATCCGTATATGATATTAAAAGCGTCCTTCATGCACAGCATGCTGGCAAAAAGTATCAGAAGTGAGATAATAAAAGCATAATCGAAGGATGCGCCCACCCCTAGTGGCCGGCGGATGACAAATCCGGCCTGAAGTGTCCCGAAATACATCATAGAAAGGATGGCGGAACAGATGAGGACGTCCAGGGCCAGGTAGGGGGCCGTCTTCAGGGAAACGGCCGGCGAGAATATATAGGACACTATAATCAGCAATAGGCTTACGAGAAGACCGATCTGCCAAAGAGGCGTCAGCTTTTCCAGGTCGGGCTGAAGGAAAAGACATGCTAGCGAGGAGACGAATAAAAACGCCGATATGACAAGAGAGGCCGCCGGGGCGGGCTTGACCAACATTCAGTATCCTCCGAATTTTCGTCTGATGCGAGAGCGGGCATAATCTGCAACCAAACTGAGGATGGAGACCACGATAAGGAGAACGAATCCGACCGCAAAGAGAACATGATAGTGCATTGAACCTCTGGCCACCTCGCCCATCTCCCCGGCGATGACTGAGGTGAAGGTTGCTCCCTGATCAAATATATCGTAAGGGGGAGAGGCCAGTCTGGCAACGTTTCCCACCACCAAGAGCACGGCCATGGTCTCCCCGATTATGCTACCTATGTTGAGGAGAACGGCTGCCGTAATTCCCGAGGACGCCGCCGGTATGGTCACATTTTGAAGCGTCTGCCAGCGATTGGCCCCCAGGGCAAGTGAGCCCTCCTTAAATTCGCTGGGCACGGCCCGCAGAGCATCCTCACAAATGGTGGTGAGGTAGGGAATGAACATTACTCCCAGAAGGATCGATCCGGCCAGGATCGACCTGCCGGTGAGCATATCAAAGCTGTCCTGCAGATAAGATACGAGAATTATCACTCCTAAAAAGCCGTAGACAATGGAAGGCACGCCGGCCAATAGCTCAATGGCCGGCTTCAATACGGCCTTGCTCTTAGGCCCGGCCAGCTCCGCCAGGTAAATGGCCAGAGGAAAACCGATGATGATATTGATAAAAAGGGCCAGGAGTGTTATGACCATTGAGGCCAAGATAAGAGGCAGAAATCCGTAAATATCGCCGGCAGGATGCCATTTTGAGCCGGATAACAGAGAGAAGATGCCAAGTTGTGAAAAAGCCGGCAGGCTTTCATTAATGAGGAAATAGAAGATAAGAAGGATAATGAGGATGGAGGCGATGGCAGACATGAACAGCAGAGCCTCTACGAACATCTCCCCGTATTTGCGAGGCATCCTTAACCTGGGCCGATCCATACGCCGTGGTGGAAGGCGTTAACGGGTTAAAGCCCTTGTCTATATTATCTATATAGTGGTGATACAAAACACAGTTTTTATATAGGCATCTTTTGCAAATAGTCTCAAACCAGACATTCATGAGCCCAGCCGGCCCAATATCTCCTCGGACTCATAGCGCACGCTGATGACGCGGCTTCGGCCCCGCTCCCCCGTCCCGGTAAAATCAGCATTTATCAGCCGGATAGAATCGAGCTTATTGAGAATCTCATGGAAACGAGTGTATCCCGCCTCCGTCTGCTCATGAAAGCGAGCAAATAGTTCGCCAGCGCGCCAGCTTTTTTGCTCCGCTGCCAGGCGCAGCACAACCAGTTCATCGTCTTTCAGGGTTTTCAAGGCATAGGTGAGGTGAACCAGGCGGGAACGATCGCAAGAGCCGGCCACATCAACCAGCGAGACGCTCTTGGAGGCACGCTTTTCCGCAGATAGTCCGGACCTCTTGAGAAGGTCAATTCCCACCCGCAGGTCCCCGGACCTCTCGGTGCAGTCCACAACCTCCTCCAGAACATCATCATTCATCACGCCGGGATAAAAGCCCATCTGCACCCGGCGGCTCAAGATGTCGCGTATCTCTGATCGGGCATAGAGAGGAAAGATGATCTCTTCCGGCTGAAAGACGGAGACCACGCGTGGGTCGAGAACATAATTCAAGGCCAATTCACTCATAACGCCGATCACACCCATCCGGGCACCGGGACAGGTCTCATGGGCCCGCAAGAGGGAGTACAAGACGTGATCCACCTCCTTTTCGTGGAAGAGATAATTTATGTCGTCTAAAGCCACCATCAGCACCTTATCCTGGTCGGCTGCTGCCTGAGCTACCTTCTCGAAGATGCGTTTAAAGGATATGCCGCTGGAGGGTGGTGCATGATCGAAGACCTTTTTGTAGATCTGATAAAAAACGGAATATTTGGTGCAGTCCATCTGGCAGTTGACATGCACGGGAATGACCTTTGTCGAATGCGCCTCAATTTCCTCGAAGAGCTTGAAAAGGGCCGTGGTCTTGCCGGTGCCGGGTGGGCCCAGGCAGAGGGCATTGACGGGACGGGCACCTTGCATTGCCGGACGTATGCAGAATTTAAGGCTATTCATCTGATCTTCCCGGTGCAGGAAGTGCTCGGGCAGGTGATCTAACTCGAACAGATCCCTGTCTTTGAAGAGCGTCTCCTCCCAGAGGAGCATATCAGGTTTTTCGGCTTTCACTCATTGAGTATATTTTGTATTTCCTTCTTCAATATGGCGCTCACCATGCCGCCATCGGCTTTACCCCTCAATTCCTTCATCACCAGGCCCATAAGTGGTGCTGCGGCCCTCTCTCCCTTGGAGCGCACCAGATCGGCCTTGCTCGCCACAATTGCCCGCACGGCATTCTCCACTTCTGTCTCATCCACGCCCGCCAGGCCGGCCGTAGCCGCCGCTTCATCTGCCGTCATTTCCGGATGCTCGGCCAGGGCGCGCAGCAGATCCGTCAGGCCCTCTTTGGCCACCCGGCCCTGGGCCATGATCGCCAAGCTCTCCACATAATGCCGATCGATCAGATTGGAGACGGGCACGGCCGCCCGGGCCAGCTCGATGGGGATGGTCTCCAGGGTCCGGACCACAATAGAAGGAGAAACCGGATAATTTTGCACAATCTCTTCAAAGAGCGGATAGCTGGGTGAGGCAGCCATAACTTTAGCCTGCTCGGCATTCAAGCCATATTCGCGCTCGAAACGTTTGGCGCGCTCTCTGGAGAGTTCAGGCAGTTGCAGCTGACCAAGCATCTCATCCGTAATCACCACCGCTGGCACATCCGTCTCCGGGTACATGCGGGCGGAACCGGGCAGAGGCCGCATGTACTCCGAGCAGCCGTTGGGCAGAGCCCGGCGCGTCTCTTCCGGCACGAAGGCGATCGCCTCACGGGCTCGAACCAGCACAGCTTGTAGCGCCTTTTCCGCTCTGTCCCGCGGTCCGGTGACCATGATCACGGCATCGCCTTCGCCTGTCGCCAGAAGGCTGCGCACGGCTCTGACCTCCTCGGCGCTTACGCCGTAAGCGGGGAGCTCATCGCTATGAAATATGCCGCCCACACCTGCTCTTTTGGCTCGGTCCGACATCTCGGAGCCCAGCCGGCGGTCAGGCTGAATCTCCCGGCCCACCAGTCCGGCAAAGCCCGCCAGCCGGCAGGCCAGGACCACCCCGCCACTTTTGATGGAGCGGGCCAGCACCTTGGAGCCGGTATTCGCGAAGATCTCGGTGACATCCCAAACCGTGCCATCAACCGAAGAGCTGCGGTTGACCAACTCATCTCTTATTTCCAGCAAACGTACCTGGCGTAGTGCCTCAAACTCCACCACCTTATCGACCAGATTGAGGGCCTGCACACCCTTGATCTCCACCCGCGCTCCGCCTTTAATGGAGACATTGACATCCTGGCGGATGGTACCAAGCCCCCGTTTCACGCGACCGGTAGAGCGCAGGATCATTCCCAGATAAGAAGCAACCTCACGGGCGTGCGCGGGAGAGACGATATCCGGAGCCGTGCCGATCTCCACCAGCGGTATTCCCAACCGATCTAATGAGTAGACTACGCTGTCTCCCCGGTCCTCAATGATGCGCGCCGCCTCCTCCTCCAGGCTGAGGATGCTTATGCCCACAGCTCCCAAGGAGGTCTCGATGCTGCCGTCCGAGCCGACGTAGCCGGTGCGCTGGAAACCGGAGGTATTGGAGCCGTCTATCACCATTTTACGCATGGTCTCCAGCTCATCTACGATCTTCATGTTGAGCAGCCGGGCAATGACCAGGGATATCTCGAGGGCCTCGGCATTTATCTCGCGGGGCGGCTCCTCATCCGCTTCTACCAGACAGGTGCTGTCATAGGACTTGTAATGAAACCTTCGCGTAACCAAGACCTCTTCCAGAGCGGCGCGATCGATCTCGCCAAGCTCGCTTCGGGAAGGTCGAAGATACCGGAAGAAATCGAAATTGGACTCCTCTACCTCCCGATGTTTGGTGGGGCAACCGCAGAAGAGCTTACAAGTCGTGTCAAGTTGCTGGTGAATCTCAATGCCGCATATCAAGCCTAGAGCATGGTAATCTAATGCCATCGATCTACCTTTCTGAGATCAGGGGAGGTTTAACTCTTTTGACTGCCTCTCTGATATCCTCGGACTTGACCGTCTTTCTCTTGGCATGATTGGCCCAGCCGACAGCTTCCCGGGCTACCTCTAAGCCATAACCTTCTAAAACCTCAGCCAGCGCATCCCTCGCGCCTTCGCTCACTCTCTTAGCTCCCGCCTCGCGGATGAGTCTGCTCACCGGGGCAACAGGAAGTATCGGCATTTGTCATACACCTCATAAATCCGGATTTTGCAGCCAGAAAAGACAAGATTTAAATCTTCGAGAGCTACAAGCCAGAATAAGCTGTCTATTCACCTGCAATTCCATATATAATTTTTGTTGGGCAAAGGTTTTCATTATTAGGGTTTATTTGAAAAATAAAGCCAGAAGAGGGGAAAAATCCAAAAAGGGGATGGGAAATGTTATTTATGTTGCCGCGAATAACATTAGCAAGAGAGGAGCAAACGATGAGCGAGCTTGTATGTAAGGCTATTATCTATAAAGATTTAGAAGATGTTTATGGCCCCTGTGGGTGCGGCATGAACCTGGCCACATTGCCCGTACTTCTTCCCCGGGACTGGGTGGTAGTGGAGCGCCCCCCTCAGGCGGAGAATGACGAATTCTGCAAGGGCGATGATTTCAGGCGAATCTCGGGATTTACCTGCAACCAGGTCTTTGAGCATGAGATGGATGGAACAGAGTACATGGCCAACTTCTCTTGCTGCTCGGAGTGTGCAGAGAAGGCAATAGAGCGCGGGTATGCGACCTATGCCAAGAAATCTTACCCGCGAGCACTGCGCTAAAAACCAAGAGGTATCCCTTTGAAGTACAGAGTATATTCCACACAGTCCTGCCCCAAATGCGAACTGCTCAAAGCGGCGCTGGGAAAGGCGGGCATCTCTTTTGAGAATCAGGATATGAGCACCCCCGAAGCCCTCACGGAGCTACGCATAAACGGGGTATTCACCCTTTCTGCGCCCGTGCTTGAGGTGGATGATAAGTTCTACACGGTAGTGGAGCTTTTCTTTGGCGAGAAGCTTGTGGATCTGGCAAAGATCCTCAAGAGCTAAAACTCCCGGCCCCGCACGCGACTTATATCGAAGACTGCGGTGCTGGCTACATGCATTACCGCGAAGGTGCCTGCTTGAATGGGATCAGTTACTACCAGATCCGCCTGCAAAGGAACCGATCCTGCCATCTTCAGGGCAATAACCGGTATCCCTTCCGCTTGTAGCCTTTTCACCTCTTTGGTGATGCGCCCGCCCATGAGGGCTCCGGCCAATACCAGGATAGAGGCGCGCGGCAGCCGACAGACTGCGCTCACAGCATCGGCAATAGCATCTTCTCCCACCAGGGGGATGGTATCCACACTGATACGCTCACCTCGCAGATTATGTCGGTCGGCCTCGCTCACAGCACCGACTGCGACCTGAGCCACCTGGGCGCCACCGCCTATAATGATCACCCGGGAGCCGTAGATCTTCTCGAAAGGCTCGTGGATGGAGACCTCGAAGATGGAATCAAAGGAGTTCAATTCATCTACAACCCCTAAAATATCATCTTTCCGGCAGTCTATCTCCATATAAACCGAGGCTTTGCCCTGATTCATGCCTCTTTCCACAACAAACTGTTGAGTGTAGACGATGTTGCCGCCCCTTTTGGCCACCGCGCCGGCGATGTCGCGCAGCATTCCCGGACGATCCAAACATATCACATTAATCGCTGTGCTCATAATCGTGCCTCATTATCACCAAATGGTGCTGGGAAACTTTAATATGACTAGTGGTTTACTTTATGCCGATGGATTTTTGTCCCCAATGTAAGAGCATGATGATGCCCAAGGACGGCATGATGGTCTGCAGAAAGTGCGGCCACATGATACCGAAAACCGCAGGCGAATCAATGGTCAGCAAGACCAAACAGCTGGATCGCGTAGTGCCGGTCTTAGAGCAGGAGTCCTCGGGTCTGCCTACCACCAATGCCAGGTGTCCGGAGTGCGGCAACAATATCGCATACTGGTGGCTTCGCCAGCTTCGTTCCGCTGATGAGAGCGAGGTCCGCTTCTTCCGCTGCACCAAATGTGGCAGAACCTGGCGAGAGTATGACTAAGCATCAACTATATTAAATATTAAACGGTTCAGAAAGAGGAGGCTCAAGGAATGTTCAAGGCAGTAATCAACGCAGAGACTCTGCGCGATGCAATCGATTCGGTCTCTTCTCTGGTGGATGAAGTCAAGTTCTCCATATCGGAAAATGGCCTGGAACTGAAGGCTGTAGACCCTGCGAACGTGGCTATGGTATCGCTTCAGATCGGCAATGAGGCCTTCGAATACTTCAAAGCCGATACTTGTGAAATCGGCATAGACCTGGTTCGGCTCAGTGATGTACTGAGCATGGCCGATAAGGGCGAAAATGTGCAACTGGAGCTGGAAGAAGAGAGCCACAAGCTGAAGATTGGAGTGGGGTCCCTCTCCTACACCTTAAGCCTGATCGATCCCACCGCCATTCGGAAAGAGCCGCGCATACCCGAACTGGATCTGCCGGCCCACGTCACACTGCCGGGAGTGGAGCTACGTCGGGCGGTAAAAGCCGCAGAAAAGGTCAGCGATCATGTAATATTGGGCGTCTCTGAGGAGGGCTTTTACATGGAAGCCAAAGGAGACATCGATTCGCTCAAGCTAAAGATCCCCAGCACCGAGCTCTTGGGCATGAAGCCCGGCGAGGCCAGGAGCCTCTTCTCTCTGGACTATCTGGAAGACATGTCCAAATCCATCAGCAAGGCGGGCGAGGTCACACTGGAGATGGGCATAGATTATCCGCTGCGCATTCACCTCAAGCTGGGCCAGCATGTGGAGATCAATTACCTTTTGGCGCCAAGAATCGAACAGGAATGAAGATCTCCGATTACCCTTTTACCGAAGAATCTGCCAGCCTGGTGCGAAAGGCCGGATACTCATTAGAAAGCCTTCTTAGCAAGACCTCTTTTAAGACGGTGCGGGGCCGGGCCGCAGAAAGGGTAGCAGAGTCTATGAGCGGCAC
>JAABPZ010000062.1 GCA_011391755.1 Methanothrix sp.
AGGACGGCATATTAGAGGTGCACCTTCCCAAGCTCGTGGTTGTAAATGCACAGAGGGTGCAGGTGGATTAAACTCTAAAAGCCCTCGATGCAGATCAATCTTTTTTTTGCGCGTGCTAAAGCAGTAATATTTTAGGCTGAAAGAACCTCAAAGGTTATGCTTTCCAAATAAACCCAACCCGAAGACTGCCTCACGCACTCGACATCATCCATGAGAAATTCGCGTAGAATGTCCACAGGAACGGATTTTATTTCATCTTCCAGCCCTTCATTCTTCATATACGAGAGATACTCATCACAAGCTTCTTGCAGCATTTTCCTCGTCTCTTCTATGCTCTCTCCCTGGCTAGATACATTGATCTCAATGCATAGTGCCACATAATAATCTCCCGATGTTCTTATTATCCCGGTAAGTCGCATTTCTTTTTCTGCCCCCCGTGGTAACAATCCGCTGATTATCGAAGATGGATATGAACTTGGTGACGAAATATTTTGACGGAAGTTATCGGGAGAATCGACAAAAAAAAGGGGAAAAATTGAAATCAATATGCACTGTCCAGGCTCTCCGTCGTGATCACCTGGTAGGTGTAATTGATGGCCGCCTTCTGGCGTGGCGCGAGCTGTAGCTTCCATTTCAGGCTGGTGGCTGTGCTCTCGGCGGGCTTGGGCGTGACGGAGAGGATCACGGCCTCCTGGGGGATGGTATCGGTTACCTCCAGCGCCGCCACTCGGTCCAGGTTGCTCTTGATCTTCAGATAGTAGGTCCAGATCTCTGTGGTCTCTTTTACGGTGTGATTTCTCGCACCTGTTCCTATCTCCCTGATATTCTCGGTTATATTGTAGTCCAAGAGCTTGCGCTCCACCTTCAGATCAGCAGAGGAGCCCACCACAAGGGAGGCGTTGGTGCCGGCGGGCGTGTAGGGCATCTCGATGGTGGAGACGTACTCGTCATTTCTGTAGAGCATTGCTTTTCCCGTTGGCCAGGGATTGGTCAGGGTGTTGTTGGCCCGAATCTCCTCCTTGGCGGGGCCCTCCGCCTGATTGGAGGCATCCCAGGTGTAGATTCTCACCAGAGGCGACTCTTCCTCGAAAAGGGGAAAGCCGATCTCCTTGTCCATGACCAGATCTTTTCGCCCATCCAGCTCGAAGATGTAGAGCGTCTCCAGCTCGCCAGAGGATGACGGCGCGGCTGCATAGTCCATGGCCGCGGCCACTGGAGCCGCTTCGGCGTATCTCTGATTTATCTGGGGCGCGGCTTTAGCCAGATAGGGCTGCACGGCCAGAGGCAGTCCTGCTACCAGTTTGAGCCGCACGTTCTTGAGATCCTCTCCGCCCTGGTTGCTGAGCACGGCATTGGCCCTCACCAGTACTGAGCCGTTTAGAAGGTGCAGGTCGTACACCGGCTTCCAGTTGGCGGCATTGTACATGAGATAGGAGAGGTCAAAGCTCTGCGATCCCGGCGCGGAGATGTTCAGAGTATAAACGGGATTAGCATCGTAGACCACCCGCTCATAAGTAGCGTTGCTTACGGTTAGGAGCACTGAGCTTTGCTCGGCTTTTTCAGGAACATTGATCACGAACTTGTGCACGCCCTCGGTTACGTCCAGGCTTCCCATTCGTTTCACTGCCATCAGGCCGTCCGGATAGATGGTGACGGAGTCTACAGGCAGGGTAATGGCTGTGGTGGCCTCGACCCCGCTCGCCTCATCGGAGAGAGCAAGGGTCGGGGCGCATAACAACAGCATTAGAATCGCTGCAAAGAGTTTCATAGTGGATGTAAGTCACCAGACATCTTATACTTTCCCAAAAAGGCAGTACATGACGTAATGCTTATATCGCCCCATCCGGTTGATTGATAAAGATACTATTCATACTGGTGTTCCCATGTTTCTTGATTTTATGAGCGAGGTCGAGGGCCTTCTTCGCGATGCCCTAGATCGCTGCAGCTACAAGGTAGAGGAAGGAGTAAACAATCTGGGCCTGGATGTGAGCCCGCACGCTGATCTGGCTTCGTCCGTGGCCTTCCGGCTGGCCCCGCTGCAAAAGAAGAGCCCGATGGCCATTGCCAAGGAGATTCACCAGGCCCTCACCCAGAATTACAGTTACGTCGATCGGGTGGAGCTTTCCGGCCCCTATCTCAACTTCTTCGTGAACCAGAAGTTCCTGGACACGGTCCTGGCCCTGGCCCTGGCTGACAACGCCTGGACGGGCCGCATGAAGGAATTGGTCATTGTGGAGCACACCTCCGCCAATCCCGATGGGCCGCTGCATGTGGGCCACATCCGCAATTCCGTGATAGGCGACACCCTGGTGCGCATCATGCGCCGGGCGGGCTGCACCGTGGATGCCCAGTATTACGTCAACGACATGGGCCGCCAGGAGGCCATGGTGGTCGTCGGCTGCGACCACTTCCAGCTGGACGGCAGCAAGGCCGACCATGCCATAGCCAAGGTCTACATCGCCGCCAACCGTCTCATGGAAACCAATCCAGAGATCCGAGATGAGGCAGATCAGGTTATCCAGCGCTACGAGGCGGGCGACGAGGAGACGGTGGCCAAGATCCAGAGCGCCATCAAGTACGCCATTGGCGGCATTGAAGAGACCCTGCACAGGATGAACATCCGCCACGACAGCTACCACTGGGAGTCGGAGTTTGTGCGAAAAGGCGATGTGTCCGAGATTGTGGGATTGCTGGAGAAGACAGGGCTCACGGAATACGAGGAGGGCGCTTTTCAGCTCGACCTCACCGGCCACGGATTTGAGAAGAAGATGGTCCTCAAGAGGACCAATGGAACCTCGCTTTACATCACCCGCGACCTGGCCTACCACCGCTACAAGTCCCAAAACTCGGACCGCTCCGTGGATGTCCTGGGAGCCGACCACAAGCTGGTCTCCGGGCAGCTACGCACCGCCTTGCGCCTTTTAGGCATTCGCGAACCTGAGGTGGTCATCTTTGAGTTCGTCTCCCTGCCTACGGGCTCCATGAGCACCAGGAAAGGCAAGTTCATCTCCGCCGATGAGCTGCTCGATGAGGTGGAAAAACAGGCTTATGAGGAAGTTAAGCTGCGCCGGCCGGAGGAGAGCGATGCCTTCCTCAAAGAGGTGGCGGCCCAGGTGGCGGCGGGCGCGGTGCGCTACGACGTGGTCAAGGTCTCCCCGGACAAGGCCACCACCTTTGACTGGAAGCAGGCCCTGGACTTTGAGAAGCTCTCTGCACCCTTCATCCAGTACTCGCATGCCCGGGCCTGCAGCATTCTGCGCAAGGGAGAAGATCAGTGCAGGGCAGACGCGGGTCAAGAGGACCAGAACACTCCGGTCCAGGCCGATCTGCTCACCGGCGAAAACGAGATCGTCCTCATCAAGAAGATTGCAGAGTTTGATCTGGTCATCGACAGAGCCGCCCGGGAGCTCAAGCCTCATCAACTGGCCACTTATGCCCGCGAGCTGGCGGAGAGCTTCAACCACTTCTACCGCTACAGCCCGGTGCTGGACGCCGAACCCAGGCTCCGCCGGGCAAGAATGGCCCTGGCAAGAGCTGCCAAGAATGCTCTGCATACGACCCTGGAGACTCTGGGCATTGTCGCTTTAGAGACGATGTGAGATGCGTCTCACTCGCTATTTTTGGGGCACAGCTTTCGCCTCAACAATTTTTATGCTGCTGGCACTGTCGATCTCTGCAATGCCCGAGGGAAGGGCGAGCTGGAGCGAGGAGCCCTGGACAAATCAGGGGAATGCGTCCCAGGCAAGCAGCGTACCTGAAAATAGAGTAACCACCCTCTCCGATCCCATATACTTCAACCTCTGCGGCAACGAGCCCCAGTCCATCCACCTGGGGGCGCGGCAGTTAAATTACTCGGATTACATTTCCAATTCCACTCAGGCACCCCTTTCCAGCGAGCTGTGGATCCGAAAGGGCGCGGTCTGGAGCCGGTTTAGCCAGGTCACAGCCGGCGAAGATGTCGACCTGGTCGTCCATACCCCCCGGGACGGCAATGGCGATATCTATCTCATATCTTATGCCAACAGCACTATTCTGCACTGGAATTTCAAATTCCTGGAAGGCTACTATCGTCTCAAACTGAGACTGGAGGAGAGCGGCAGGCAATTCATGCTGCTAGCCCAGGCAAATGAGCCGGGCAATGCCCTCATTCTGGATGTCCTGCCCAGGCAAATCGA
Source organism: Methanothrix sp. (assembly GCA_011391755.1). Classification (GTDB taxonomy): domain Archaea; phylum Halobacteriota; class Methanosarcinia; order Methanotrichales; family Methanotrichaceae; genus Methanothrix. Next base: position 4,176 of record JAABPZ010000062.1, read on the forward strand.
GCCGTCGTTCTCGCCATTGGATGTGAATTCCATCTTGATGGGAGACGCTTTTGTTATCATAAAATCTCAAAGAATCAGGGGCTACGATGTCTATGTGGACGGCGTCTTTTACTGTAACGATAACAGCGATGGGTCTCTGGACGGAATCGCCAGCTTAACAACAGGGGGCGGCAAGACCCACACCATTACCATCTCTCAGAGGGATGGGCAGGGCGGCATCATCAACAAGAATGAGCACACCAAGAACTTCAAAAGGGAGACGGCTTACACATTGCAGATGGATTAAGATCGAACGTCACTCCTTCTAAAGGCGAATGGCGCTTTCACATCCCCCAGATGCCGATGGCCAGTTCAATGCCTTCCGGCATCATGCGGCTCTCCTTCTTCCGAAAGATCTTCCTGGACCACGGCTTTCCAGGGGTTCTGTCAAAGACCACCAGATGCGCCTCGACGGCTCCACAACGGTCGGCGTACTCCCGGACCTGGGCAAGTCCCTCCTGGACTGTCCTGGCCCTGGACTTATGCATGACCTTCAGCTCTATGACTGCTCTTTGCACGCCTTCTGCAAACGGCCAGATCACAAGCAGATCTGTGCGGCCGCGACCGAGGCCGTACTCGCGCTCAACACGTCCGCCGCCATTGACGATCCGCTGCAAAAAGGCCTGCATCAGCAGTTGCGGTCCTGCCTCGCGGTAGTCGAACCTCTCCAGCCATGCCTCGGAGTGCTCCCGGAAGAACTGCTGAAAAGCCTCCAGAAGCTTCGAAAGATCCAGTCTGCCATCGGGCAGGATGTACCAGGCGGGTTCCTGGGCAATGGTGATCTGGGTTGTGTAGGTCAGAACTCTTGGGATCACCTCTCGATAGATCTCATTTGAAATTCGCATCTGCCCTTTGGTCGTGATCAGCCCCAGATCTTCGACGTATTGGACATCATCCTCTGGAGGCTGCTCAGGCTTTGCCGTGCCTGCCAGGAGTGGCTCTATTACCCTTCTTACCCGCTCC
>JAABPZ010000063.1 GCA_011391755.1 Methanothrix sp.
CGCCGGGCGATCATGTTCTCCTTGGCCAGGGAGATCATCTCACAGGTCACAGGCATCGATCTGTCCCGGCCCTCCGCCATTCGGAAGCAGGCATCGTAGGCCAGGGCATTCACCAGCCAGGGCTGGCCTGCGGTGAGGTCCCAGGCTTTGTCCAACGCCCCCGCTTCAAATGCCTGGCCCGTATCCTCAGTGTGCTGGCGGTAGAGAGCCTCGACCTCCGGGCGGGAGAAATTTCCCAGTCGCAGCGACTCGGCTTTGATGTTGAAGGCGCTCCCCCCGGTTATTACCGTCTTTTCCTGATCGGAGTGAATCCTGTAGTCCCGGATGTCCCGCACGCCGCAGAGAACTATGGTGGATGGGAAACGAGTTGGCCTGTTGGTATAACCGGCCCGGAGCTGGCGGAGCACCGAGATGAGCGTATCTCCCACCAGGGCATCGATCTCGTCTATCAGGAGCACAATGGGCTTGGGGCTTTGGGCTGACCAGCGAGTCAGGGCTTCGCCCAGCGCCCCAAATGGGCCGCTCTGGAGAAGGATCTCAGCGACGGAATCTTTCAGAGAAGGATCGTGCAGGTAGTCGCGCGCCTGCGATCCCAGCACGCCCAGGATCGCCCTCATCGCTTCCCCAACGTTCTCCCGTGCTCCCTGGGCGGCCTCCAGGTTTGCGTAGAGCGCCCGGTACTTTCCTTCCCGGTTCAGGTATTCCATCAGCGCCAGGAGGCAGGAGGTCTTGCCGGTCTGCCGGGGCGCGTGGAGAACGAAGTACTTTTCCTGCTCGATCAAGCTCAGGATCTCCGGCAGATTGATCCGCGAGAGCGGCGGCAGGCAATAGTGTTTGCTGCAGTTGACGGGCCCGGCTGTATTGAAGAAACGCATGGATTTAGATAATTGGCATTCCCGCTATTTTAATGATTACTACAAGGGAGGCGGAAAAGAGCACTTCCATGAGCGGCTGTCTTAACTACTACATCTATTTTCAGAAAAAAATGGCTTTGGCCTCCTCTGCTGCAAATCGGCAGAAGAGGCCCAGGCTATCGTCTTTTTAACGTACGTTGGATCTGCCTTTGCTGGCCATCATGAAAGCAAAGTCGGCATTAGTACCGGTCTTCTTGCCGTCCGGAAGGCGACCGTAGGTGAAGTCGCTTTGCGAGTCGTCGCTCCTTTGGGATGTCTTGTCTACCTCGGCGCCGGAGGCATCATAGAGAAAGATGGAACCGTTGCCAGTAGCAGTCCAGGTATCCTGACCGTCAAAAGCCAGAAATCCCCTGGGCTCGATGCTGCCCTTAAGGGAAATGGGCCCCTCCCAGGGTTTATCGACGATATTGATCATCCAACCGGTCAGATCCACGGCTGCATCCCCTGTGTTATAAATCTCTACCCATACTGTGCCGTTGTCGGGCGGACTTAGTTCAAACTCATTGATGACTACATTGCACATGCCAAGACCGCAGACGGCCAGAAGGCCGCAGAGAGCCAGGAGCGCCTTGATACCGATTCCCAATTTTTGATTCATTTTCATTCCTCTTTAGCGTATATTTGATTCACCCTTGGTGGCAGAGCCCAGGCCCCAGTCGCCATCGGTATTTGTATCGTAGCCATCGGGATGCCTGCCGTAGGTAAAGTCGTTGTTCATGGTGTCTTGTCGGTAGGCCGTTTTGTCCACTACCTCTCCAGATGCACTGTAAAGTGTGGCATATCCGCCATCATTATGATTCCAGGAAGAATAGCCATTGAAGACATAAAAGGCCCCTGTGTAAGCATCACTGCTGATGTTGACAATTTGAAGGTCCGTGGCATTGTCTCCGTCAAAATCAGAAGCGTTGAATGACTTCTTAGCTGCCAGGATTGTTCCAGCGGGCACGGCAGGGAACTTTCCTACCCAGCTTCCATCGGTGATTTCAGCAGTCCATCCGCTGATGTCCACGCTCTCGTTATCAGGGTTGTAAATCTCAACCCAATCCGCTCCGCCTTCTGGGGGATTTAGTTCCATCTCGTTTAAGACAACCGATGCCGCAGAGCTTATGGACAAAACCATCAACGCTGCTGCAAAATAGAATGCTTTTGAAGTTGATCTCATTGCTGTCTCCTCCACTCAGGCACTATTGTGCAATATCCGTGACACAGATTTCAAGTATATTATCATATCGGAGCTTCTATATTGTAGCTGCTTTTCGCCGGATGGAAAAGTGGAACGTTTAGTAAAAGACTGGACTTCCCGGAAAACCGACTGGAAAACGGCTAAATAGTTTGAGAGGTATAATCGCAAACAAATATTTAGAATTTGTAAGGGAGATAAAACAGATCAGCAATGAGGTGGATTGGATGAAATTTAAGAAATTGGAGAATAGACCGGTGCCTCTTGGAAAGATGCTGCTTTTTTGCTGCATCACGCTTGGCCTAATGACAGCGCTTTCGTCTGCTGCCGGCCCGGAAAAAGACGTCTGCACGGGTGCGGAGATGGGCAGCTATGCCAAACTTGTCTTCTGTCTTCCTCCAGAGGTAGTTGTGGAGCCAGAAACCATGGCAGAAGCAAATTATACCGGCGGAA
>JAABPZ010000064.1 GCA_011391755.1 Methanothrix sp.
GGGAGCCTGTATCCCAGGTCATAATGGGCGCTCTGCCCTGGACGCTTCTCCTGACCGGCCTGGCTCTGATCATAGCCACTGCCATCGGCCTGATCCTGGGAATAGAGTCCGGGTTTAAGCGCGGCTCCTCTCTGGACCGCGGCCTGGTCGTCGGCCTCATGTTCTTGGGCGGCTTTCCCGATTTCTTCATCGGCATCCTGCTGCTTCTCATCTTTGCCGTGAGCCTGGATGTTTTGCCCCTCTCTGGAGCGACATCTCCCTATGCCGGATACACCGGTTTTGCCTACATCTTCGATATTCTCAGGCACCTGGCCCTTCCCCTGGCCTCCATGGTCCTGGTGCAGTTGGGCGGCATCTTCCTTTTGACCAGAAACACCATGGTCACCCTGCTGGCCGAGTCCTTCATACTCACTGCCCGGGCCAAAGGCTGCCCTGAGAGTTGCATAAAATACGCTCATGCCGGCAGAAACTCTCTTCTCCCTGTGACCACTGCGACGGGTCTTCGTCTCCCTCATCTGATCACCGGCGCGCTCTTCATCGAGATCGTCTTCTCTTATCCCGGTGTGGGCTCACTTCTCAACACTGCCATAAGTGCCCGCGACTACCCCCTCATCCAGGGAATACTTCTCATAGTCACATTGACCGTTCTGACTGCCAACTTTCTCGTGGACCTTCTCTACATGAGGCTCGACCCGAGGGTGAGATATGCACATTGATCCTCTGAAAGAGATCTCTCACGATCCGCTGGCAAAAATAGGACTGTTCATGCTGGCTATGATTACGCTCATGGCCATCTTTGCTCCCCTGCTATCCAATTATTCGCCGCATGACTACACCGGCAAAATTTTCAGCCCACCTGGCAAGGATCATCCCCTGGGAACCGATTCCATGGGCCAGGACATCTGGGTGAGGCTTCTTTATGCAGCTCGCACCTCCCTCTTGGTTGCCGTTGCCGTAGCTCTTATCACTTCCTCAATAAGCGTGCTAGTTGGAGCGACGGCTGCGCTTGCAGGCGGCCTTTATGAGCGGTTTTGCATGAGAATCGTGGATGCTATGATCTCTCTTCCCACGATCATTGTGATGATACTGGTGGCGGCATACCTCCGGCCCAGCCTGCCGCTCCTAATACTGCTAATATCTGCCTTCTCCTGGCCGGGTGGGGCCAGGATTGTTCGCTCCCAAGTTCTCTCTTTGAAGGAGAGGATGCACATCAATGCCGCCCGGACCTTTGGCGCTGGCAAGAGGCATATTATCATCACCCACATCATACCAGATCTTTCTCCCATCATTTCCGCCCTGATGATGCAGGATGCGAGAAGGGCGGTCTTTATGGAGGCGGGACTGGCATTTCTGGGCGTGTCCGACCCCATGATAATCAGCTGGGGAAAAATGATGAATCAGGCTCTGGCTTTCACTTATCTGGATGTCTGGCAATGGTGGCTGGTTCCTACCGGCCTGGCCCTCTCGGCCACATTGGTTGCCATAAGCCTTCTCTCCTTCAGCCTGGAGACTGCCATAGATCCCAGACTGAGAAAAGAAAAGACGGTGCGAAGAGGTGGCAATGATGCTCTCAATTAAAGACCTCAAGGTCTCTTTCGGCAAGACGCCGATTTTGAGGGGAGTAGACCTTCATCTGGAGAGGGGAGACTGCCTGGCCCTGGTAGGTGAATCAGGCGCGGGAAAGACCACGCTAGGACTTACCATCATGGGGCTGGCTAAAGGGTCGGCAACCGGGGAGATCTCTTTCCAGGAAAAAAACCTCCTGGCGATCTCAGAGGACGAACTGAGAGATTTACGGGGGCGCAAGATGGCAATGGTTTTTCAAAACGTTGAGGATGCGCTCGACCCCGTGCAGCGAATAAAGGATCAGATCGCAGAAGCCATACTGGTTCACCGCAGCATAAGCGCCAAAAATGCGGGCGACGAGGCTGCAATGCATCTGCTCTGTGTGGGTCTCAACGGTGAGAAAGGCAGGCTGTATCCCCATCAGCTGAGCGGAGGAGAGAAGCAAAGGGTGCTAATCGCCATGGCCCTCGTCAATGATCCTGATCTGCTGATACTCGACGAGCCAACCGCATCTTTGGACGCACTCACCAAGGCGGAAATCATAAGGCTATTTCAATCGGCAATCATGGGAAGGATCTGCATCGTCATAACCCACGATCTATCTCTGGCGGCCGCTCTCGCGGAGAAGGTGGCGGTCCTTTATGCCGGCCGGATCATGGAGATGGGAAGGACTGAGGATCTATTAAGAAATCCCCGTCATCCCTATACCCGCGGCCTGATCCGCTCCTATCCGGCAATGACTGCCACCAAAGACCTGCAAGGCATTTTAGGGCAGATGGTGCATGGCCTGCCCGGCTGTCCTTTCCACGAGCGATGCACACAGAGAATTGACATTTGTAGCAGGCAAGTTCCGATGCAGTTGGAAAAGGACGGCAGGATCATAGCCTGCCACAGAGGCGGCATTGTGCCTCTGCTTGAGATCGAAAATCTCAGCCTGGCTTTTGGTTCCTATTCTGCCTTAAGCGATGTGTTTATCACTCTTTACGAGGGCGAGACGCTGGCCCTGGTGGGAGAGAGCGGCTCGGGAAAGACTACGCTGTCAAAGGTGATCATGGGTCTTTATGAAGCGGACACCGGAGCCGTCATCCTGGAAGGCCGGAGAGTGAATAAAAGAGATTCTGCCTTTTACAGCCGGGTGCAGATGATCTTCCAGAATCCAAAGGAGTCAGTCAGCCACCGCATGAATGTCCTGGATGCAGTTCTTGAGCCCCTGCAAGTGCAGAGGAAGGGCAGCCTCGAAGGGCAGCAGCATAGGGCAAAAGAGGTTCTAGGAATGGTCGAGCTGCCGGTTGAGGATGATTTTCTCAAAAGGTACCCCCATGAACTCTCCGGTGGCGAGGTGCAACGGGTGGCCATTGCCAGAGCACTTGCCCTCGGCCCCAAGCTTCTCATTGCCGATGAGCCCACCTCGGCTTTGGACCCAAGTGTTCAGGCCAAGATCCTGAAGCTCCTCATGAATCTGCAGGACAAGATGGGCCTGGCTATGATCTTTATCACCCACGACATAGCTTTGGCCAGGAAGATCAGCGACCGCATGGCTGTGATGCACAAAGGCCGGATCGTGGAAGTGGGGGCGACAAATGAGATTTTGAGCCATCCCGAACATCCATACACCAGAAGGCTTGTGGATTGTGCTTCGGGAAGATATGAGAAAGAAAGTTGCGAAATTGAGATGGTGGCGGAAGCTGAGGCGGAAACTGTCGCCCTGGAAAAATATTGTTGATCAATGCCGTCTTTATGAAGACCATATTCCAAAAAGTTTATTACTAAGTAGCATTATCATATAAATTGCGATTACATATGGACCAAGAATTAATGAGAGTAGGCATTTCCCTGCCGGAAAATCTGCTTAATAAGTTTGACGAGATAATTCTGCAGCGGGGCTATTCATCTCGCTCCGAGGGGGTCAGGGATGCCATAAGAAGTTATATAGTAAACTTCGAATGGATGAGCGATGTCCACGGGGAACGGGTGGGCGTGATTACGATTGTTTATTCCCATTCTCAAAGAGGCCTGGAAGATAATCTCACTGAGATTCAGCACGAATTTGGCGGCTTAATTCAGTCCAGTCTGCACGTCCATTTGGATCACGACAATTGTCTGGAAGTTGTGGTGCTGAGGGGCGAAGGGCAGGATGTAAGAAAAGCGGCGGAGAGGATGATGTCTTTAAAGGGCGTAAAGCATGTCAAATTGACTACCACATCGCTTGGCAAAGAGCTCTAGTCATCTTTTTTCGGCATTATCAAATCACAGAGGGATTCCTATTAAGGCTAAAATTATTGTCATTATACTGGTCCTGATATCATGCTCCATTTATGCTTTTGGGAAAGATTACACCGCAGACTATTGGCAGCAAAAGGGAGATGAATTCATGATGATGGGATCCCTGGAGGTCGCCCTGGATTGCTTTAACAAATCTATCCAGCTGGACGGCGCAAATGCCACTGCCTGGATGAGCAAAGGCCAGGCCTTGAGCGCCATGGAACGACATGATGAAGCGCTTTCTGCGTACAATGAGTCAATCAAACTTGATGCCAATTTCGCAGAGGCCTGGTACGGCAAGGGGCTTGCTTTCGCTCACCTGGGCCGATACAATGAGTCAATTCTAGCCTTTGATGGAGCCATAGAGCTGCATCCCAAGGTGGCATTATCCTGGTACAGCAAGGGGCTGGCTCTGGCTAACCTGGGAAGATATAACGAATCCATGCTAGCCCTTGAAAAAGCTATTAAGCTGGACGGAAAGCTGGCAGGTGCCTGGTTAAGCAAGGCACTCATATTAGCCGATTTAGGCAAGAACAACGAATCGTTAGCAGCCCTGAAAAGAACGGTAGAACTGGACTCAGAGAATGAAGACGCCTGGTTTAACTTGGGTCTGGCTTTCACAAACATGGAAAATTATAATGATGCTCTTCTGGCGTATAACAAAGTCACCGAAATAAATCCCATAAATGCTCTTGCCTTGGTCAAGAAGGGGGAGGCTCTTCTTGCCCTGGGCAGATACTCAATGTCCTGTGAGGCATTAGAGAGAGCTTCCAAAATTGAGCCGATAAACGCCGATGCCTGGTATAGCCATGCATTAGCTTTGCGGCTTTCCGGCAGATACAACGATTCCATCGCCGCCTATAACAAAACCATTGAACTGGATCCGGCAAATGCGGCTGCCTGGAACGGCCAGGCCCTTGCCTACATAGAATTAAAAAGCTATAATGCTTCTTTAAAACTATTCGAGAAGGCCATAGAAATTGATCCCGAAGAGATGGGATTTTTGTACAACAAAGCCCTGGCGTTCAATGAACTTGGCAATTACAGTGAAGCCGTAGCTGTTCTCCAAAAAACAGTCGAGCTGCATCCCGAATGTGCCAAGTGCTGGAATAGCCTGGGACTGTCTCTGGCTAAAATGGAAATGTTCAGCGAGGCGATAAAAGCCTATGATAAGGCCATTGAGCAGGACCCTAGATATTTAGAGCCCTGGAATAACCGGGGCATCGCTCAGGTGATGGGGTACGAGGATTTTGTCGAGGCACTTAAAAGCTTCGATAAGGCCATCAAAATCGATCCCAACTGCATGCAGGCCTGGGTCAACAAAGCCAATGCCCTTAAATTGGCTGACCGTGGTCCGGAAGCAAATGATGCTCTGGAACAGGCTAAAAGGCTGGGATATCAGGCCAATCCCAGCTCTTAGCAATATGCCTTTTGAAGATCTATCGAGGCTGCGCTCTATGCAGCGCTGATCACGGCACGTATTTGTACTTCTCCGTGGGGAACTGAGCCATGCTGGTGTTCCACGCCGGCTTCATTGTAGATATAGAAGTATTGCGGCAGGTGCAGTCAAATATGCCTTTCTGGCTGCCACGCTCTTTGTCGAAGTTATAGGAAGGAATGTCAAAGAAGCCGCCGCCGCAGCAGGGCAGCCAGTCCTCCATCCAACTGGGTGCAGACTTCGATATTTCGAGCTTCATGGTCTTCTGAACTTGGAAATTTCCGATGTAGTTGTTGTCGATCTCAATTATTGGGTCCTTCCAGCCTTGCTTTGTTTTGAATTTTGGTGTCATGGTGTTAGTCATGGGCATGGATAGAAGCTCGCCGATATGAAGCGTACCCTGAGTGACATCGTCATCGATCTTCATGCTGATTGAGCCTTTACCGCCTACCGTGGCTGTGGGCGCTGTGCAATTCATATCCACAGCGATATCGCCCTTCAGGGCTCGCGCATACTCCACCTGCCTATGCATAGAGGCGGATTCCTGGTAACTTTTAGCCACGTTCTTGTCCTTGAGAAGCGAGTTATAGGTCACTGGATTTGAGGCGTACCAGCCCGTTCCATAGGCGAAATTTGTAGGAGATTGCACATTATCATACTGCCTGGTGTAAGTGATGGCACTGCTGGCTCCAGGATATTTTCTCGTCCATTGCCCTGTATTGTAATCCATCCAGTAAATGTAGGTGCTGGCGTGGGTAGTTTTTTGCTCATCATAGAGTACATCGGCAAAGTCCATGGTGCCGCTTCCATGGGAATACTCCTGCATGGAGAGGTTATTGGTATTGACCTTCGTGTATTCCATAAAAAATCCAGCCCCTTGCACATCGCTCGTCACATCGCTCCTATGTTTCACAGCTTCTTGATTGGGGTTGAAGTCCCAGGTCCCTGCCCAGGAAATGCTTGCCATTATCAGAAGCAGAATTAGCGCAGATCCTATCCCTACGATAAAATGTCTCATATCAATCCCTCTTTTGCACTCGCAGATAAATGAAGGCAATTTGCTTATAGTAATATTTAATACTTTGCTAGTATGAATATCTAATATTAAATTTATTAATTTTATATTTTCATGCTAAATTTGTATTTTTAGTAAATTGTTTAGTTATACTTATCCGACAGATTTATAAGCTATGGTAACCTCTTAGGCAACCTAACTCCATCAAGCGAAGAGAACAGGTGTGCCAGGAGATGCACATCTGTAATTCTATTTGTGAATATCTGCAACCATTATGAATTAGGATACTTTTTATAAATTAGTTCTTTCGTGTTACTACAAAAAGCTTTATAATACTAAATGATATTTTCAGAATAATTACACATGGAGAGACAAAATGCACCATCTCAAGAGAAGAACTATACCATTCACCTCCATCGTTGGCCAGGAAGACATGAAGTTCGCCCTCATCCTCAATTCCATCAATCCTCGCATAGGCGGCGTCCTCATCCGGGGCGACAAAGGTACTGCCAAGTCAACTGCCGTGCGCGCTCTGGCCGATCTGCTGGAGAGCATTGCCGTGGTGGAAGACTGTCCTTTCAACTGCGATCCTGCCAATCCGGAGGAGATGTGCGATCTGTGTTTTGAGAAGAGCGAGACCGGCCGGATAGAAGCGACCAGCCGCAAGACTCCGCTCATCGATCTGCCGCTGGGGGCCACGGAGGATCGTGTGGTAGGCTCTTTGAATGTAGAGAGAGCCATCAAGGAGGGCATCAAAGCCCTGGAACCGGGCATCCTGGCGGCAGCCAATCGAGGCATACTCTACATAGATGAGGTCAACCTACTGGATGATCATGTGGCCGATGTCCTTCTCGACTCTGCCGCCATGGGAGTGAATATCGTTGAACGTGAGGGCGTATCTGTGGCTCATCCCTCCAAATTTATATTGGTGGGCACCATGAATCCGGAGGAGGGAGAGATCCGGCCTCAACTCTTGGACCGGTTCGGGCTGCAGGTGAGCGTTGCCGGCATTGATGATGTGGATCAGAGAATGCTGATAGCTAAGAATGCAGAGAGCTTTGACCTTGACCCGGAGGTCTTTGCCTTGCGCTTTCATGCCAGGCAAGAGGAGCTGAAGGGCAAGATCTCTGCTGCCAAAAAGATCCTGAAGGATGTGACTTTGCACGATGATCTCTTGAGGACCATTGCATCTACCTGCATCGACCTGGGAGTCAAGACGCACCGGGCCGAGATTGTCATCACCAGAACGGCCAAGACCATTGCGGCCTTCAATCAAAGGACAGAGGTTCGCCAGGAGGACGTAAAGTTGGCCATGCAGCTGGCTTTGGCTCACCGGATGAGGAGCAGGCCCTTTGAACCGCCCACTCTGAACAAAGAAAAGTTGGATGAGTCCCTAGAAAAGCATCAGCAGGAACCAAAACATAAACATCAACATCCACA
>JAABPZ010000065.1 GCA_011391755.1 Methanothrix sp.
AGGGATAAAATCGCTTCTCGATGACCAGCATCAAGGCGTTATTGGAGATGGGCTTGACCAGGTAACTGTCCGCCCCCAGATCGTAGCTCTTCTGAATATCTTGATCCACATTGGATCCAGTAAGAATGACCACGGGAATATTGCTTAAATTTTTATCTTTCTTTATGCAGGTGAGAAGATCTATGCCGCTGATATCGGGCAGGTTGATGTCCAGCAAGATTAGCTGGGGCAAATCGGCCTTATTAATATTTTGCAGAACGGCAAGGGCCTCTTTGCCGTTGGCGGCCATAACCAGATCATTATTCAGCTTATTGTGCGATAATACGCGCTTTGTTACGGCAGCGTCCTCATAATTGTCCTCCACCAGCAGGATCTTTATTTTTAAGTCCATAGATTCACCTGGAGCTATATGCCCACTTTTTCCCTTAAATCATTAAGGCTAAAGGAGGTGATGCAACTACCCACAAAAATAGTTTTCCCACTAAGCAGATCAAATCGCCTCATAAATGCGCACCCTTAGCATAACCCGTACCCTAATCTGGAACGTGCAACCATCTCTGCTCAAGATTTTTATATTTCATATATTTTAGTTCGTATCCACCAGGCATCTCTTTACGCGCCCGCTGGAGAGAAGGGCAACCCGGCTCAAGGGCACATCTGCCTCCAATTCGTAGCCCAGGGCCTCGCCTAAGGAGCGAGCGAATTCCATGATCTCGTGATGCTGCGGCATGGCCTCTCTGGTCAGGCGGTCTCGGGAACGGCCCAGATGCATGTAAGCCTTGACCTCCACGAAGTCGGGCTCGGCCCTCGCGATGAGGCGGGCGTAGTCCTCCAACCTTTCCATATTCAGGTCGCGCACCAGAGTCAGGCGAATCACGCTTCGACTATTGTGCTGCTTGATGATCTCCAGGCTCTCCAGAATTCGCGGCCATAGATCAGCCGAAGGCCGGCAGACGCGCCGGTACATCTCTTCGTTTGGAGCATTGAGGCTCAGGTAGAGCTGCGTCGGCTGCAGCTTTGCCAGGACCTCTGGATTGGTGGCGTTGCTCACCACAAATGTTGTCATGCCCCGCCGACGGATGAGGTCGATAAGCTCTTTAAGGTAAGGATAAAGGGTGGGCTCGCCCATGAGGGAGAGGGCCACGTGCTTAGGCCGACGCGCCTCAGCCAGCCTCTCCAAATCCGTGGTCTTGGCTCCGCCGTAGCCGGAAAGAAACTTCTGCTGGCCGAAGAGGATGCCCTCCAAAAGTGACTCGGGCTCCAGTGGTGCAATTCCCGGCACAGGATCGTCTATCGGCCTCCAGCAGTGCAAACATTGGTGGTTGCACTCCAGGGTGGGCGTCATCTGCACGCAGCGGTGGCTGGATATGCCGTAGAAGTGGTGCTTGTAGCACTGTTCGCCGCCCCGCATGGCGCGACGAAGCCACATGCAGGGCTTGACGGCTCCGCCACCCACCAGGTGATAGCCCTGACGGGTGAGGGTCTGTGTAGCTTGATTTTGAGGTTGCATGCCGAGAGCAGAAAGAATAGCCGGGGATATATAGCTACGTGCGATGCTTTCCATTATCGCAAAGAATATGATCCAAAAGTCGCAAAGACACTACTGGATGCCTTGGCGATCTCTTGCATTGATAGCTGTTTTAGCGATGGTTGTATCCACCACCGGCGCACAGCAAGCCGTCCCAGCCCAGGAGATATATGCAAAAATAGAGGGCAATGAGCCCGTTTATTATGATAGTATCCGGGTTTTGGGCGACCTGGATCTCAGGTCATTGTCTGATGCTCGGGTGTCAAACTCATTTACTCTAACCAACTCGACCCTTATCAACGCCTCTTTCGACGGCATCACCTTCGCGAAGGACGCCGTCTTCTGGGGCACCACCTTTGGCAATGCCAGCTTTGAGAAAGCCGCCTTCCTGGGCCAGGCAGACTTTGCCAATACCTCTTTCGGTAACGTCTGCTTTTCCGCCGCCTCCTTCGACAAGCCGGCAGTCTTCGACAGCGCCCTCTTTCGGGATAACGTGAGCTTCGAAGATGCCGTGTTCGCCAGGGACGCCTTCTTCAACGAGGCCCTATTCATGGGCGATGCGAACTTCAATTACTCTGATTTTGCCTCTTACTCTTACTTCGCAGCCGCGCAGTTTTTCGGCGATGCCCTCTTCTCGGACGTCGATTTCTCGGGTGCCCTCAACTTTTCCGCGGCGACGGTCGCCAAGAGGGCCAACTTCTTCCAATCCCGCTTCCAGAGCCCGATCTTCTCCGATGTCGTCTTCTCCGGCCCCGCCCAGTTCGGCCTAACCAGCTTCTCCGGCCTCTCTTCCTTTGGCGGCGCACTCTTTGTGGACGAGGCAGTCTTCAGCCTGGCCCGCTTTTCCGATGCCGCCTACTTCTCGGGAGCAGAGTTTCAGAAGGATGCCTTCTTCGGCCTGACCAAGTTCCAGGACATGGCCAGTTTCCAGAGCGCCCGGTTCGAAGGGGATCTCAACTTCAAGGGCGGATCGATCTCCACCATGCTTTTGGATAAGGCAGAATTCTGCAAGCGTTCCCGTATTATCCTGAACGACACCGACTTTGCTCGCTTCAAGGCCCACTGGAATGAGATCGAGGAGCATGTGGTCTGGGATCAGGGAGCCTACCTGGCCCTTGTGAACAATTACCACGGCCTGGGCTGGTCGGCAGACGAAGACGACTGTTACTATCAATACCGCGGTCTCAATCAGGACAAAAAAACGTGGGGTTGGTCGAAGACCATCGATCTTCTGGCCTGGCTCTCCTGTGGCTACGGGGTGCGCCCTAGCTATGCCGTGGCCTGGTCGTTTCTCACCATCCTGGCCTTTGCTCTGCTATTCTGGAGAGGGGACGGCATTCGCCGTTCCGCCAAGCCCCTCAATGAGGCCGCCGAGGAGGACAGCGTGCCCGAGCGCGTCACACTACGAAACGCCCTTTTCTTCAGCACTATGGTCTTTCTTTCCCAGGGGCCCATCGACTTTCTGCCCGTGGGTCGATACCGGTATTATGTTATCCTGGAAGGAATTTCAGGTTGGCTCTTGCTAGCGCTCTTCCTGGTGACCTTGGGCCGGGTTATGATACGCTAATGCTACGGCAAAAAAACAAAAGTGATAAATCCTGGACCGTCTTCAAATTGGTCAGTGATTAGATGGCAAATGCTGCTCTTGGCATTACTACTGCTCCTCCCGGCTAGCGGTGCCTTGGCAAAAGTGCCAGGACTTGATGCCCCTTCGCCGGCCACCCCGGTCATTGCCGCCCAGGATATCCTGGCCCAAATAAGATCGGGCGAGCCGCAAAACTATGACAACGTAACAGTCGTCGGTCAACTGGATCTGGGGCAGGGAGTTGAGACGGTCAAGCAATCGATAAGAATTACCAACTCCGTCTTCCAAGGATCGGTAAGAATAGAGGCCGTGACCTTCGCAGAGGTCCTGGATCTGCGCGGATGCGTCTTTGAAGACGATGTCAGCTTTGTCAAGTCCGTTTTCCAGAAAGATGCCAAGTTTTCCGGAGCAAGATTCCAAAAGCAGGCCGACTTTGCCGAGACCTATTTCCAGGGACCGGCCTCCTTCATTAGCACGCTTTTTCAAAGCGACAGCAGCTTTAGCAACGCCCAGTTTAGGGGGGATGCGGTATTCCTCGATTCCGGCTTCGCCAGTGATGTCGACTTCAATTACGCCAAGTTCCTAAGTTCCGGATCATTCTGGAATGCTAACTTTGAAGATGTAAGCTTCTTTGAGACACAGTTTGCCGGGCAGGTCACATTTCGAGCCGCAAAGTTTCGAGGCAATGCCACATTTGCCGCCACCCGTTTCGGGAGCGATGTGCTCTTTCGTGCCGCTCGTTTCGGGAGAGGAAGCACTTTTGGCCTGTCTAGCTTTGGGGGCCTGGCTGACTACGGCAATGTCAACTTCAAAAAGACGGCCTTCTTTGGGGGGGTGAAGTTTGCAGACCTGGCCTATTTCGCCAATGCCCGATTTGATGGGGATTTGATCCTGGAGGGGGCCCGGTTGTACAGCATGCAACTGGACAATGTCACATTCAATGGGAGTTCAAAAATTAACCTAAACAGCACGGATTTTTCCAAGTTCGTGGTCCACTGGAGCACCATACGGGATCGCATGGTGTACAATGGGGCCGCCTACCTGGCGCTGGTGAAGAACTACAAGAGCCTGGAGTGGTTTGACGAAGCCGATGAATGCTATTACCAATACCGCAGAATCGGTCAGGACCAGGCGCCCTGGGGCTGGGGCAAACTCTCGGACATCATCTCCTGGCTCTCCTGCGGCTATGGAGTTCGGGTGAGCTACACCGCCTTTTGGTGCCTTTTCACCATTCTCATCTTTGGTGTGATATTTTGGGCGGGAAAGGGCATGAACAAATTCGAGATCGAGGGCGTAGAGCTTCCCGGATACCAGAGGCAAAAGCCCAGCAAGCGCGTCTCTTTCACCGACGCCCTCTATTTCAGCATTGCCATGTTCACCACCTCCCAGGCGCCCGTCAATACCTATCCGGTAGGCGTTTACAAGCATCTGGCCATGGCGGAAGGGATATTGGGCTGGTTCTTCCTGGGACTCTTCGTGGTGGTGCTGAGTGCTGTGCTCATTCGCTAAATATCGCTAATCGAAAAAACGATAAGAGTGCGCCAATCCGGAAAGGTTGATATACGTGTTGGTTATACGGGAAAGATCGGAAAAGGGCGCGTGGCCTAGTCCGGATAAGGCGGCAGCCTCCTAAGCTGTAGATCGGGGGTTCGAATCCCCCCGCGCCCGCTCGGCCTTTTTTTTTTGAAAACTGATGATTGTTTGTTGCTACCAAATTTGTAAAAAATGTTGAATTATCGGTTTAAGGCACAATCTTGGAGATGGCCAGCTCCAGGATATCCTCTGCCCCCGATTTCTTCAACTGGGGAATGAGCAGGTTGACAATGGATCGGTCCACCACAGTCTCCACGGCGTAGTAGCCGGAGTTGTAGAGCTTGGAGATGGTGGGATTCTTCATGCTGGGCAGCATGGATATCAAATCCGCTATCAAATCCTCGGGCACATTCATCTTGAGCAGGACTTTTCCTCTCGCCTTTATGACCGCAGATAGAAGCGTCTCAACGGCAATGATCTCCTCGCGCTTCTCCGGGTCTGCCCAGCTCTTTTTGTTGGCAATCAGCTCCGAGGTGGACCTCTGCATGACATCAATGATCTTCAGGCCGTTCTTCTTCAGGGTGGAGCCGGTCTCGGTAAGATCAACCACCACATCGGTCAGCTCCGGGACCTTGGCTTCGGTAGCACCAAAGGAGAACTGGATGTCCACCGGTATTCCCAGACCCAGGAAGAAGGCCTGGGTGAGGCAAGGATACTCTGTGGATACGCGACTGCCCGGTTTAATCTCACGGGCGGAATGGATATCCAGGCTCTCGGGCACGGCCACCACCAGCTTTACAATGCCTGGCCCCTGTTTGCCGTAGTTGAGCTCAGCCACACGGGCCACGACGGCACCTGACTCCATTATCCAGTCCGTTCCGGAGATGCCCAGGTCGAAATAGCCTTTGGCTACATATCCTGGTATCTCCTGGGGGCGGAGGATCTTCACCTTGCCGATGCGAGGGTCTTGTATGCGGGCGTTGTACTCGCGCTCCGTTCTCTTAACCTCCAGCCCGGCTTGCTCGAAGAGCTGCAGTGTCTGATTTTGCAGGCTGCCCTTGGGAATGGCGATGTCGATCATTCTGATGTTTTGCTTTTTTAGAACATATTTTTGTCTTTTGCTCGAGGGTCGTACCTATCGAGGACCTATGTCTCGCCGGCCATTTTACCGGCGATCACCACGCACAATATTTATAAATAACAACAGTAATAATCATTTGTGAGAAAGATGAAGGGGGAAGGCAATTGGCATCTCTGATTATCTCTGATACGCATTTCGGCTTGGATTCATCGACTCTTAGGAGCCCGGCAAAGGTAGACCAGTTGATGCAAGAGATATCGGAATTTCAGAGTGGCTGCGACGAGGTCGTGCTTTTGGGCGATATCCTCGATTTCTGGTGGGTAAATCCAGAGAATGCGGTGAAGGGGGCCAGCCCTTTTTTAAAACGGCTCTCCCAGGAATGTCTGAAGATTCGCTACGTTGTGGGAAATCACGATCATCACCTGGTGGTACAAAAACAGGAGGGGGAATTCATGGAGAGGGCTGCTCGCTGCGATCTGTTTCCCGTTTATATTCCAACAATGCGCTGGCGCCGGACTTTTTGCGGCGTTGATATCGAGATGCTCTATCCTACTTACCGGACGCGTTGTTGCCAGAGGACCATCCTCTTCACGCACGGCCATCATCTGGACGGCATTCAAAATGTCACTTTGCAGCTGGTGGAGAAGCTGCGCAAACTTTCCGGAGAGGAGTTTCTTCCCGCAGATCTGGAGATGATGATGACTTACGCCTACGAGGGGCTGTATCGCTCCGCCTGCATCGGAGAGATGGTCTCTTTCGAGAACTCCATCTGGAAGGCATCCAGCCTGCTACAGAGGATCAACGCCGGAGTCTTTTCCAACCAGCGCCGCGCCAGCGTCGAGGGGCAATATGAGGCCATATTGAAGTTCATTCGCGAGAGGGGCCTTGGTAAGATTGACTGCTTCATTTATGGAGACACGCATCTTCCAGGCATATTTCAAAGAAAGGGAGGACCATTGGCCGTGAACGCGGGCAGCTTCACGCGCGAGCCGGGAAATGGCTCCCGCCTTGAGACGCCCGATACCTATATGCTTCTGGATGAGGGTGGTCTGGCCATAAGAGAGCTGGGCCGGAAAAGGCCTCTCTTTTTATGTGAGCTTCTTTAGGGCAAAAACAATGGTTTCCTGCTGGCAGTTCTCGCTATACAACACGCCCGAATTTGAGTTACGATTAATGCATTCATGACAAAGAGCAATTCGGAGTAACCGTTTTGCGGAGACGAAAATGCTCTGGCAATAGTTGAAAGTGTGCGGCAAGTCCGCCTATTCCAAACCTATTTCATCATGTATCATCGAAATCAGTTCATGTTCGAACCAAACGAGGAATCCCTGGTCCTGGAGATCGTGCGCGGCTTCTTTGACATTCCTTCTGAGGAGATGATGAAGATCGGCGATCAATTCAAAATGCTGCTCTTCGGACCCCAAACCGGCACAGAGCAGGAGGCGGTGGCAAAGCTCA
>JAABPZ010000066.1 GCA_011391755.1 Methanothrix sp.
AGAGCAGGTCTTGATGGCCGGCATGTTCGTCTCGGGCTTGCTGCGCTGCAACCTTGCAGAGCAGGTTGAGCAGCAGTATCAGCAAGCCAAGGCAGAAGGAAAAATCGAGCCAAATTGCGGTTGTGATTGATGGCCCCTTTGCATCCGTTTCCCTATGAATAAGGCGCTTGTGGCATCCGGTGACGGCGAGGCCCTTGGCCAGGAGCTGCGGCGCATAGTCGAGGCCATAATAGCTGGCGTTATCAAGA
>JAABPZ010000067.1 GCA_011391755.1 Methanothrix sp.
CGTACAAGGGAGAAAATGTCCTGGAATCACGTCGCCTCTACATTCACTATTACTACAACATCGATAAAGCGGCCGAGAATGAGAAGGCCTTTGATCGTCGATTGTTTGCACTGAAACAGGAACTGGAATCTGGCAAAAGTGTCCCCGAACATGAGAAGCTCTACCAGAAGTATTTCAACATCAAGACAACGCCCAGACGGGGAACACAGGTAACGGTCAGGGAAGAGAACGTCAGAAATGCCAAGCGCTATTATGGTTTCTTTGCTCTGATCACCAATGAGACAATGGATGCGGTTACCGCTCTTGAACTCTACCGCAACAAAGATGTTGTAGAAAAGGCCTTCGGCAACCTTAAGGAACGCCTGAACATGCGCCGTGCTCTGGTCTCGTCGGATCAGAGTCTTGAAGGGAAGATGTTTGTACAGTTTGTAGCACTGATATGCCTGTCCTACATTAAAAAACAGATGCAGGTGAAAGGTCTTCTTAAGAACTACACGTTGCCAGGCCTATTGGACAAACTCGATGTCATTGAATGCTTCGAACAGCCAGGCAAATCGCTTCGAGTCGGCGAGATGCTGGAAAAACAAAAACAACTGTACCATGATCTTGGGCTGAAACCGCCTGCCTCGTTATGAGTGGGCGGGAATCTAGGAAATAGGAACGGAGGTACTAAAGAAGGCGGCACCGAAACTGGTCGAACTAGATGCAGATCAGGCCGATCGTGATCTTTGTGCTTTAGAAGATTATATCGATAAAGGATCGTTAAAGCTCCTTCTTATCGATCAAATGAAGATAACCACGCCGGATGGGTTTACAAGAGCAATCGAGAATGAATGTTATTCTACGCTTATAAGATCTCTTGCTCTACTTTTAGCTTTAGAAGATCTCCTATCCAGCAAGCCATCTCTTGATTACCACGAGAGAATTCGCAAAGTACTCTTTGGTCTAGAGAAAAGCATCAAATATGTCGATAGCAGGGAATCTAATGTTTGGTTTGATCTGCTGGAAGCATACCATCTTGCTTGGGAGATTCTCGAGCTCAGGGCCGCCCTGTTCGAATCTCTCAGGAGCATTAGAGTCTCGAATGCCGAATCTCTATCTTTTGATCTCTTCTGGAAACTTTGGAACGAGAAAAGGATAAACCGCTTAGAATACTATATCTCATACCTAGATAGACTTGTCTTCAGCCATGAGCTTTTCCCGCGATCAAGAGATAGGTTGCCTCCGGAGTTCTTAGACTCATTTGACCATATCTGTCAGCGTATTAAAGAGATAACTGAAAAATCTAATGAACTACTTGACGAGATCAACCGCTGGTTCCAGGAAATGATAAGAAAGCAGTACCCTTCCTGGATTTCCCAAGAGGGAGATGTCGTGCTAACCAGCCAATTCTTGAGGCGCTGTCTTAAACCCAATTGGGATCCTGAGAAGAACGCCGTCCTCTTCATCTTTGACGGAATGAGGTATGATATCTGGGATGAGCTATTCCGTCCACTGCTTACAGATCACATGGAAGTAATCAAAGAATATTATGGATTATCGTTACTACCATCGGAGACTAAAATCACTAGAAAGGCTATCAGCGCAGGTGCCTATCCAGACGAGTTTGATACTGGGCGAGCTGAAGATAAGCTCCTAAAGGAGGGCTTGGTTAGAGAATTCCGTTTCAACGGCGATGTAGAAGTCCTTAATCCTCAAGGCTCCGGTGTTGGAGAGACTGTCCGATACCGCGCTGGGAATCTTGATGTTTACATTTTTGAGCTATGCGATAAGGAACTTCATGGGATAAAAACCAAGACACTACCCGACGGTCGTATAGTCTCACAGAGACCACTCGCCTTGATTTACCAGCAGCGTCTGAAAGATGTCCTTGAGCATGAAGTCATGGCCATAGTCCGGAACTTAAGACAAGATACTAAGGTCTTCATAACAGCAGATCACGGGTTTACTAAGGTCGGTCGTCAACCTATCTGGTTCGATGAAGCTGACTTAAACGATAAGGAGGATTGCAAATTTCTGAATTGCAAACTCAAAGTCTCCCCGCTCTTCTCAAGAATTCCCGAAAAAGTTAAGGATAATATTATTAGCTTCACCCCCGCCCAGCTTAGGATGCCAAAGAACGAAGCTGTGCTGGAACGAAGAACCGGTACAAAGATAACAAAGACCTATCAAGCAATTGCATTTCCCAGAATCGGATACTTCTTCAAACGAATAGAAGGACACTATCCCGATGCATTCATTCATGGAGGCATCTCGATTCAGGAGATGATGATACCTATGGTTGTGCTCCAGGTCAAATCGCCTGACACGGGATTACTTAAGGTCAGCGAAATTAGAGGACCTAACGAAGCCGTTGAGGGTGAAGAACTTGAATTCAGCCTTATTTTGAGCCGCTCCGATAAAGGTAGAGTCGTTTCACAGGATCTGAGGATCGATATCGAGGCGAATTATAGTTATGACCATGAGCGTATTCAGCTTCCACAGAAAGTGAAATATCTCTCCTCTCTGGCAGAGGAGGAAATAAAGTATCGATTGAACCTCGAACTGGAGGCGTTACCTCCCGAAGATCGGCTCAAAGGAGTGGCAAAGTTGACCATAACCATTACGATGAGCTATGAAGAAAGTGGTCGCATGAAGCGGAAATCTCGTTCTCATTCTGTCACGATTAAGCTTAATTCAGAGCGGATCATCCGCAGGGTGGGCAATCTCGGAAGCATCCTTGGCCTGACTCCAAAGGGCATGAGGTAAAGAGAACTAGCAGCGTAGTTAATTAAGAGGCAGAGAATGAATACGAAGCTCAAAGAGGTCTTTAAAGGCAAGGTCGTCAACAAGGCTCACACGCTTAACACAGGCGTTGATGAATTCCCCCGATATGTTCTGGAGTACCTAATTGATAATTTCTGCTCAGAAGAGACTTTCAACGAGGATATGAGTAAGGTTATTCTTCGCCTGAAAGAGAACTTCGTACACGGGGCAGAGGCAGAGAAGATCCGTCATTTCATAAGGGAGAACCGCCGCCATAAGCTAATTGCCAATATGGAAGTTCGACTGGTCGAGACTGAGGATAAGTATTGGGCCTCCATCTCTGCAATAAACGAAAGTTTCGTCAATATTCCAGAAAGTGTAGTCAATCAATATCCTATGCTTCTTTCTGGAGGAATGTGGGGTACAATAGATCTGACCTATGACGAGACCGAGATCCATAACAAGAAGATCCGCCCCTTTAAGGTCGTAGAGTTCACTCCCTTCCAGGTCAGCGTGATCAACCTGTCAGAGTACATAGAGAAACGATCACAATTTACAACGGACGAGTGGATAGATGTCCTGATTAATTCATGTGGTCTGGACCCTGAAAAGCTGACCCACAGACAGAAGTTACTGTATCTTTGTAGATGTATCCCGCTTGTTGAGACAAATGTAAACATGATTGAGCTGGGGCCACGTGAGACAGGGAAAACTTATCTCTACAGAAACATCTCATATTATGCCCATGTTCTATCCGGAGGCAAGGCTACTCCGTCCCAACTATTCATCAATCTAAATACTGGCAAGATAGGTGTAGTAGGAACTAGGGATTGCGTCGTCTTTGATGAGATAGCAAATACTGATTTTACAGATCCTAAGTCCTTCGTCAGTATCATGCAAGCCTACATGCAGGATGCCAAGTTCAGCCGCGGAAAGAAGGAGATACTGGCCTTTGGTAGCCTCGTATTCGTAGGAAACCTAGACGTCCAGGGGAATCTTCCTCATGAGAAGTACTATCATCTCTTCGAACCTCTCCCGGACTTTCTCCAGGTTACAGCGTTTCTGGACAGAATTCATGGTTACCTACCAGGATGGGAGATACCAAAGTTGACCCCAGACAGCTACGCCAAGGATTATGGATTCATTACGGATTATTTCTGCGAGATAATGCACGAACTCAGAAGAGCGGATCCACTTAGCGCTATAAGATCTCGCTTTGAGTTGATAGATACTTCTGAGACCATGCGAGGAGTTTCTGGACGTGACCAACGTGCCATAATGAAGCTTATTTCTGGCCTCCTAAAACTCATCTACCCGGATGGTAGGGTCACCGATGAGGACCTGGAGGAGATCCTGTTGGTTACATGTGAGCTTCGCCAACGAGTGCGTGAGCAGCTTCACTTGATTGCTGCCGGAGAGTACGAGCGCATTATGTTAGGTGGAAAGATCCTTTCAACGGGAAAAGTCGTTACACCAGAGCTGCCGGATGCAAATAGGATTCAAAAAGTCACTCTGCCTCCTGAACCTTCTATTGGTGAAGTAATTGGTCTGGCGGTAGCAGGTGATCATGGATGCATACTTCTCTTTGAGATGCAGGCAACTAAGGGAACGGGTCGCATCGTGCCTCTCGGTTCAATTCAGCGAGTGATGAGGGAGAGCATCGAAGCTGGAGCCCAATACATCAAGGCAAAACATCAAGAACTCGGCATAACTGAAGAATGGCGTAGCAGCTATGATGTTGCAGTGCTGGCAACATTCATGGGCATCCCCAAGGAGGGGCCATCAGCTGGAGTGACTATCGTAACCGGCATCGTGTCAGCTCTTAAAGGGATCCCAATTAGAAACGATCTAGCAATGACAGGTGAAATTACCATCATGGGCAAAGTCCTTCCTATTGGTGGCGTTCAGGAGAAAGTTCGAGCTGCAGTTGATGCAGGGATTAAAGAAGTTCTTCTGCCAGAGGACAATCTCAAGGAGGCCCAGGCATTACCAACCTACATTCTTAAAGCAATTAAACTTACTACTGTTAAGAATATTGAAGAAGTATTAAAGCATGCCCTTGTTAAGGATAAGTGATTTATTAGAGACCAGGAAAGCAGAACGGCTTCAACGCCTACATTCCTTGCCTTAGTGTGGACGGAAAGGTACTATGTAATCGGGGTCGATATTTTCGATGGTCACGGTGATGTCCTCGCCTGATGCATGATAGTCTTCTAGCTTCCGTGCCCTGGAGGGCACGTGCTCATACGCCCCGCGCAGCCTGTCGCCGCTCCCGCAGCCGGGCCCGGATGTCCGCCAGCTCCCCCAGGCCCCTGCCAGCAGACCGCCCGCGTCCGTCTACTCTGCCGGATCGGTCTTCCAGTAGGCGTTATACCAAAACTTGTGGCCTTCTTCTCTCTGCCTACGCTCCAGAGCCACAAAGCCCCATCTCGATAAAGCCCTCAAAGAGCTGGACAGTCGCCTCTCTACGCGAATCCAATCGACATAGGCGGTGATGTCCAGGCCCATCTCTTTGGCGATCTCCTTCAGAGATTTGGCATCATCTTTGCTATCGGGAAGCACTGCCAGAATGGCCGCCTGGTTCACGGCGTCCCCCTCAATCTAATCGATGCGATGGTAATTCTCCCTCCCGGTGTGTCCTCAAAGCTTTGCCCCAAGATCAAAAGATCAGTATATTGCAAAACATTGTAGATACGCTATATTTAATATTTACTGATAAATTAGAAAGACATGGTGACGGAGACCGACGGCCTAAACGAAAAAGGTAAAATGCGATGGCATTGAAGGACCTGGCGGAGCTTGTTCCGTCACCTGTCTTGCAAGACCTAGTGGATGAGTAATCGAGATAAAGCTTTATCAAACGTTTGCGGATCGTACAAATGAAATACAGAGATGAGCCAAGATAATGTCGATAAAATGTAACCGTTGCGGGCAACCTCTTCGGGACCTGCTAATAGGTGTATTCAAGGACGAAAAGGGTTACGGAATGTTTATGCATCGGGGTTGTGATTGCGCCCCGCTAGATCCAGCCATTGCCGATCAGTACGAAAGCAACAACGCCATCTGGCTCAAGTTCCGTCTGGAGAAATGTATGGCAGTTGATGTCCAGGGCAATCTAGTAGAAACGGATCCCGAGAAAATCCTGACCGTGGATTATGCTCCGGACGGATCATCCCTCCCACCAGAAGAAAACCAAGAGACTCAAGAGCCAACAGAAAGCACTGTTCCCGAGAATCTACCCAAATGTTCCAACTGCGAGGCCTGGCTGGACGGCCGGCCTACTGGCCATAACTATGGGTTCTGTTGCATCTATTTAAGAGAAACGTCGCCTGATGCACTATGCAGATCATACATACATGGCCTGAGAATCTGCGAACGCTGCCATTTCTGGATAAATGACAGGCCAACGGAGCCAAAGGGCTATTGCAGCCATCTGGATACACGAATTGAAGCAGCAGTCGGCTGCATCGATTTCAAGAGAAGGCTTGAAGGGCCTAACCCGGAGCTGCAAGACACATGACTGAGCAAAATCGCAAGTACGTAACGAAGGAGATCGGCAAGCTTCTTTCCGAAATCTGGCGGATCAAGGGGCTGGCAGAGCAGGAGTACGGCCCGCAGCACCCGATCACCAAGAAGCTCACCAGCATGCATGCGGATGCCCAGGCGCTGCTGCAAGAGAAGACCGGGAAGCCGTAGCGAGACATCGAGCTCGCAGTAGATTAGCTGCCAGGACCCCGGATGATCCCCGTCTTGCCCTGGTTCTTCTTATTCAGGCGCTCCATCAGTCCCGATACCCTTTCTTTGGCCTGCTCAGTCCCCACAACGTCCCGCTCGAAGGACATGTTCAGGACATCGCCCTCCTTGCACCCGTCCGGGAGCTGAGAGAGGGGAATGTTGAGCTTGAACTCGCCCTTATCTCCCAGCAAAAGGACCGCTATTTCGCCTTCGATTCGATCAATGGTAGCTTTCATTTACAGCACCTCATGGTGGGTTGCATCTCCCGCATGGCACATACCCTCTCGCCCGGGCATCTGCGGAGCTGGAGAATGTAACCAGGTTTGCGGGTTTTATCTTTTCTGCAGAGCTACAGCTCGTGTAGTGGTACTTGTCTGATTTTGATGAGCCCACAAAAGGCCCCTGGGATGACGAGGCGGCAGTAGTGGAGGCTGCAGCCGCCGTGTCTGTCCATGCGACGGCAGACGCCGTGCTCTTTGGCGCGGTGCCGGTCGTGGTCCAGGATTGCTTCCCGGTGGAGACGGAATAGCTCTTCCCGTCAGTGGTTATTACGATGTTCCCGTCGAGGTCCGTCTTGTAGACCTTCGTGCCGGTATTCTGGAGAGCGCTCAGGGTCTTGCTGGTCGGGTGGCCATAGGAATTTGTCGCACCCACTTCAATGATGCTGCTGGTTGGCATAACCCTGCTCAAGAAAGCCGGGCTGGAAGCGGAGGAGCTGCCATGGTGCCCGACCTTGAGAATATCGCTCTTCAGGTCATACCCGGCTGCCATGATGCTGTCCTCGGCCTGGAAGCCGGCGTCTCCCGCGAGCAGGAAGGAGACCTTGTTGTAGGTGACTTTGAGGACGATCGAATTTTCGTTGAGGTTGTCAAAAGGGGTCGAAGTTGGAGAGAGGACCTCGATCTTGAGGCTGGGGTCGAGA
>JAABPZ010000068.1 GCA_011391755.1 Methanothrix sp.
CGGCCACCTCTTTCCCGCGCCGATCGCTCGGGCGAACGAAATTAGCTCCGGCATATCCTCGTCGTTGATGCCTGGGATCAAAACGGGCGCAATCATAAGGTCGATCTTGCTTTTTGCAATGCTCTTTGCCGACTGCTTTATCTTTTCAATGTTAAAGCCGGGCATGCCTGCCAGGAAAACGGCCTTCTCCGGCTGCAGAGAATGAATGGAAAGGTTGATCCGATCGAGACCTACCTCTTCCAGCGCTGCGATTCGCTCTTCATCGAGCAGGGTGCCGTTGCTCTGCACGGAGACGACGCTAACCTCTTTTATGGCCTTGAGCCGCTCTACCAGAGGCACAATATCCGGATAGAGCATGGGCTCGCCGGTCGAGTCGATGTGGCACTCCACCCCCGGCCCCTTGAAGGGGGCGATCTCCTCCACCGCCTCCATCAGATAGTCCAGCTCCACCTGGTAGTCCGTGACGCGTGAGCGGGAGTGCGGGCCCGCATCCACCGAGCAAAAAGGGCAATTGAGATTGCAGCCGCAGCTCGGCCTGATCTGCAGCAGGCTGCTGCCCCGATCGATCACGCCGAAGTAGATGCATCCCATCAGTGGAATGCCCGATTGACGAGTTATGTGAAAGAGCGACATTTGAGATCCTTTGCGGGCATACAATTCCAGTCTACGCTTTTAATCTCTCCTATCGGACGGAATCAATGTGTTCTGTTCCGCTTTTGCCAAAAATAACAATTGTTAGAAATTAACGTTAATGCAAAAGTTATATATACGTTAAATGTCGTAAGTATTTATTGGTGATAAAATTGAGAAACCGAGCGATAGTTGTTGCATTAGTTGCTATACTTGCATTGACAATACTTTATGGGTTTGCAGTAGCAGGTGAACGCGAAGGGCCTGCACCTAACTCCGGTGATGGAGTCCCGGACGGTTCCGGAATGGACGACCCACTTAATGGAAAACCCGATGCAAATTCCCATGGCCCCGCACCCAACTCCGGTGATGGAATTCCGGACGGCTCAGGATTTTAAATTATTTTTAACTCATCATTTTTGCATCCCAGAATGAGTTTTGTCGGTACGAAAGCTCGCTCTCGAACTGCAACGAGAGGGGAACCATTCTCGGGGAGGGCATTGTGATGCTGGCGGGCGCGCGTGCTGGACTACAGAAGAATTTGACCTATCTCCATTTTGCCTAATAAGTTGTGACTTGAACCGTTCATCACTCATCAGCACTTCGCGGCTTCGCGCCTTCGCGTGAGACCGGACCCAAGGGGAATCTCACGCCAGACCGCCAAGCCGAGTAAGCTCTCAGGATATGACCGCCGTGCCGTTCTCCAGCCGCATCCCGTCCGCTCCGCCCAGCTTGACCACAGGTCGCCCGGAGGGACTGCTTTTCGCCTCCGTGGCGGCCTCGAATGTCTGTGGGTCCATATTCTGCGAACTCCAGGCTTCCTCCCTTCTCTCCAGCGCCCCTCCATCACGGCTGAGGACCAGATCCACCAGATGCACAGCGGAAACCTCACCCTGGCTCCTGAAGAGCGCGGGATCAAACTGCAGCAGCATTGTGACATTGCCGGCGGACAGATCGCTCTCTACGCTCTCTTCTCCCACTTCGTCACCGGCGTCATCCACAATGATGCCCTGCAGCCCATACCGACCGGGCTTCATGACGGTGACATTTACCCCGATGGCTATGCTGGCGGGCGTCGTACGGTTGACATACTCGCCGCTGAGATAGGCGTCAGGCGGCTGGAACTCCTTTGGCTCCCGGTTTATGATGATCTCTTTGTCGAATCGATCGATGTAGCTTCCACTCTTATCGTAAAGTATCAGGTTTTGAATCCGCAATGGACCGCACTTGCCATATCTCCAAATATCGGTTCCGCTGGCATTGACCATTATGCTTGCGCTCTCTTTGAGCAGAAAGCTGCGATCAATTGTGCCAATCCAGTTGCCGCTGCAATCGACCAGCATCCCGTTTAGCCGAAACTCTCCGGGCGCTGTGATGTTCAGGCCAAAGCCTAGAGTTAGGTCGTCAAAGAGGCCGTCCTTGTCGCGATCTATTGCCTCGTCTTTCGTCAGACCCGTCAGCCTGCTGCCGGCTATGCTCACGCTCACCGGAATCTCAAAGGTGTGGCTGTCCGAAGAGATCTTGATGTATCCATCCCGCCTGGGAAGCGATGTACCTTCTGGTATGGTGAGATTAGCCTCTACCGTCCCATTGGAGTCGCTCTCTAATCGCTCTGGGCCAATGGTTGTGATCCAGGCCCACTCTTCCTCTGCATATTCCTTGACACGAACTCTAAAGGACGCTCCCGCATTGGGAACATTGTATCCGTAAACCTTTAGCGTCCAGTTGCCCAACACGGGATTGCTGATTTCCACAGGACCGATATCTCCTGAGCCTAAAGCCACGTTCTCCTCGCTGGCAGTGCCTTCAGGATTCTCGAAGACAAGCGCAACCTCGCTATCATTGCTGCCACCAACGGAGCTTAACTCTGCTGCGATCTTTTTTGTGCTCTTTGTGACATTTACGGTTTTATTCCATGTTTCTTTATATCCCACATGGCCCTCCAACTCCCGGATAGTGGTGTTCTCGATCACCCCGCTGTAGCTGAGGTTTTGCATAGATCGTCCAAGGTTCCTCAGTGCAAATGTTGTTTTAGTGCTCGTGCCGGCTGATGCCAACTCCAGACTCCAGCGCATGGGAGATGTCTCCAACTGAGATCGTTCTACCTGCAGTGTGTAATTGGCCGGATGCGTTGCATTTTCACTATGTACGGCAATAAGCCATTTTCCCGAGGAAGGGGCAGGTATCTTCTTTTTCTCCTGTCGGCTGATCTTCTCACCGGTGTAATACTCGCTGGTGGGGGAGATGAGGAATAGATCGAGGTTAGTGTCCTGTTGCCACGTTAGAGATGCTTCAAACTCAGTGGTTCCGGGCTTCATCTCCAGATAATAGTAATGCCATTCGTTTCCAATAAGCGATCCAGTCTGATTGGCTACTCCCTGGGAGATATTGAGGGGCATGGCCACATTCACGCTGATGGGAATCTGGAGAATATTCTCATTTTCTTTTGAGAACTCAATGGTGCCGCTATAAAGCCCGGGAAGGGTGTCCTGCGGCACAGTAATCGAAGCCGCAAATACCAACTGACCGTTAGCTAGAATAGTTTCCGGCAACGTTTGCAGGCTTACCCAATCGGCTACATCTCCCTGCACGGATGTTTTCAGGTTTTTGATCTCCTGATCGCTGAAAAACACAAAGCGCAAATTCCAGTCTTCATCGCCCGGAGCAAGAGCATATATCTTCTTTTGCGGCCGGTCTGCGCCTGTATCCAGCCCCACATATACTCCTTTTCCTGCCGGCAGGTAGGCCCAGCGACCTGCCGTCCAGCGATCCGGAATCACTCCACATAGATTACTATTATTACTATTATTCAAAATTAGATCATAAGAAGAAAGCGCATCCAGCATTCCTGCACCTTGATAGTACTCTTCGTAACTTTCACCTAGGGTGTTGTTCAGTTTTGCGGCTCCCCGGGTCATGGCCGCTTTGACGCCTGCCGCGCTGAGGTTGCCGTTGGCCTGCAAGAGCAGTGCAGACAGGCCTGACGCTACTGGTGCGGATAGGCTGGTGCCCGACTCTTGGGAATAATAGAGATCTACGGATTTCGGCCTTTTTACACCGACGGGCACAATGGAGATGATATCAACGCCCGGTGCCACAACGTCGGGCTTGATCCGATCGTCCCTGGTGGGCCCTGAACCGGAAAAGCCGGCGATATGGCCCTTGGCATCCGTGGCTCCCACAGTGATGACCTTTACACCATCACCCGGGGAGTCGATCAAGCCTGGCGGAAGAGCCAAGACGATTGGAACGAGGAGATAATACACATCCTTTTTGGCCCCGTCGGTCTGGGATAAGTCTGCGGGTGTGCCCCGGCCTACCTGGCTGGAGGTGGTTCCTGCCACCTGACCTCTTGTTTCGCTGCTGTTGCGGTTGCCTGCCGCCACACAGACCACGACTCCGGCGCCTGCGGCATTGTCCGCAGCCATGGTTATGGGCGGATTGGTCTCGCCCAGATTTATGCCCCCCAGGCTCAGGCTAAGGACATCAGCCCCATTGTAAACGGCCCACTCAATTCCCGCGATGATATCCGAAACTTTGCCGTCCCCTTTGCCATCGATTACTTTGACACTGATCAACTTTGCTCCGGGTGCAATTCCTTTGTACCTTCCATTGGAGGCTGCACCTGAGCCGGCAATGATTCCGGCCACCATTGTTCCGTGTCCCAGCAGATCGTTTGCCGTGATCTCATCAGCCAGGAAATTCTTCTCGGCTACTACCTTGCCGATCAGGTCGGGGTGATTTTTATCGATCCCGGAATCGATTACCGCCACGGTTATTCCCTGACCGTCGATCCCCTTTTCCCAGAGGAGGTCTGCCTTTATAATTTGAGCAGGAGAAATATATCCATCCGTTGAGATCGATTCGTTCAAAGAGATAGATCCATCCCGAGATGAGTTATTATCGGCTGAAGATATTTGGGTTCTGCCATCAAAATAAATTCCCGATACCAGATCGCTTTCTGCCATCTTTTTTATGGCAATAGCCGTAGCCTCCCCTGCCAGGCCGGGGATGAGACGATACCGGTACCTAACCGTGAGGTCGCTTGAAATGAGGTTCTCCGAGATAAGACTGTCGGAATTGGAAGAGACGGTCGATCTGAGCATCACAATTACTGGGATCTTTTCCGCTTGGATCTGTCCATCCCCTTGCTTAGCGAGCAGCTGTGCAAGCTCTGCATTGATCTTCTCATCGGCTGTAGAAGGAAGCTTTGCTGATTGTGCAGAGGAGAAGGCTGCTAAAATTAAGCATATAATAACCAAAATATTTCTATTCATATTCAACCAAACCTGTCTAACGAGGTATCCACGGCTCCTACCCTAAAAGCAGATGTAAGTAGATAATGCTAAATAAACCTGTGGTACTTCTAGGATTGATGATGCTGGAATGGCTGGTTTCCTATCTGCTCTGGATTAGCTTGGTTCTACTCCTAGCATCGGCCCTGACCAGGATCAGCCGTATCGCAGTTCCCGGATGGGCCCTCTTTGCCTTCTTCTGGCTCGGCCAGATCGAGCATTATCTGGCCATAGAGGACTACTTCAATGTGGCCCTCTTTTTAGCGGCAGGTCTCTTGAGCTTCTACATGGCCTGGATTGTGATGAGCAGGGGTTTTTCATCAAAGGCATGCTATTGGGCAAGCTATGCGGCTGCCGTCTGTGGAATTATCTATTTTCCATTTGCCGAAATACAGGTTCTTCAGGTCTGGCTGATTGGATTTACCACGCTCATAACCGCAAAGATGCTGCAATTCCTCTCCGTCCCCGTGATCATGGAGAGCTGGAACATAATGAGCCTCAACGGCCGGTCGGTGCAGATCATCCTGGCCTGCACGGCCATTGAGAGCATTGCTCTATTTGCCGGAGTGATCTTGTCGGTTGAGGCGCCACTGGGTCGCAAGCTTCTGGCGCTGGCTGCATCCACATTCTCCATATATCTCTTGAACATTGTGAGAAATGGATTTGTACTCATGGCCTACGGATGGATCTGGTTTGGGGAAGGCAGCTTTGATATCGCTCATAATATAATTGCCAAAGTAGGATCGACATTAGCGCTCCTGGCCATATCTTACCTGGTATTCCTGCTCTTGCCGGAGCTTTTGTCAATCATTGATGAGCTGGCCAGAGAGATCAAGCCGGGAAGAGGAGATGCAGCATGAAGTTGGCAAGAAATTCCACCGCATGGATATCGGTGCCCATGTTTCTCAGTGCTGCGCTGGCCGTGGCAGGACACTGGTACATGACGGGCGTTGCTTTAGCTGGATTTGTTTTTATGATATTCTTTCACCGGGACCCGGATCGCCTTCCGGGGGGGGAAGGCATGCTTTCTCCAGCCGACGGAAAAATTATTCAGGCCACGCCGCAGAAGATTACCATCTTTATGAGTCCCTCCAATGTGCATGTAAATCGAGCGCCTCTGGATGGAGTGGTGCGCGATATCGAATACCGAAAAGGCACTCATCGGCCTGCTTTTATGAAGCGGGCCTGCAAGAATCAGCAGAACCGGATGCATTTGGAGACCGATGACGGTGACATGGAGCTATGCCAGATAACGGGAACTCTGGTCCGAAAGATCATCTGCTACGTAAAACCCGGTGATCAGGTCTCGCGAGGAGAAAGAATTGGCATGATCCGTTTCGGCTCGAGGGTAGAAGTTAGCATTCCCTGTGGCTACAATTTGTTGGTAAATAATGGCGACAAAGTCCGGGCGGGAGAAACGGTGGTTGCAGTGAGGAGTTCATGAATGTCTTCCGGGTTATTCGGCTGCCGGACTTATTCACGCTTTTAAATGTCGTTTTCGGATTTCTGGCAATTCTTGCCGCGGGCGGAGCCTGGGGCGGCATTTATCCCCAGTATGCCGTAGTGTTCATACTTCTGGCAGCAATGGCCGACGGTCTGGATGGGTTTTTGGCGAGAAAGGTGGGCGGCAGTCCCCTGGGCGCCAACCTGGACTCTTTAGCAGACCTGATCTCCTTTGGCACAGCACCTGTTTTTCTTGCCATCTCCGCCTTTCATCTTCCTTCCTACATTTGGCCGGTGGGCATTTTCTTCCTGCTCTGCGGGACGCTGCGCCTGGCCAGATTTAATGTCGTCTCCGGCAAAAGCGATTCGTTCTTCGAGGGTCTTCCCATTCCGGCCGCCGGCATAGCTCTTTCCGCCAGCGTTCTTTTGGGCAGGCCGACACTCACCATTGTCCTCATGCTGTTTTTGGCGCTGCTCATGACAAGCAGCATCTCCTATCCCAAAATCAGAGATCTTCGCGTCATGATTATCTTGGGCGGCATCTTTCTTGTGGTGGGATTGTTCCTTTTCCGCCAGCACGATATTCTTTATGCCACCCTTGTAGTCATAGCGCTTATCACACTTTATCTGACCAGTCCGGTGGTGATTTCACGCCTACGAAAAAGGAGATAGCCGCCTTTGAGGCGGGCATCAAGCTTGGCGCGCTCTATCATCAGTTCGTAGGAGCGCCTGTAAGCCTCAAGACCGCAGCCTGCCTGGAAGAGGCCATGGAGGAGAGTATCTCCCTGCAGCCTTACGTGAAGGAGGTGAGCGTTCACATAAACCGGCAGAGGCTGTTGGAGAACTTCTTTGGATATGGCGAGCTGGAGGGGCGCATGATAATCGCGAAGGTGCAGATAGATTATGAGGGCGAGGTCGTCAATGCCAAACTGGAGTACGACGAAGAAAAGAAATATCCGCTCATGAGCTTGGTCTAGTCCGAATACTATTCGGATGGGAGCAACT
>JAABPZ010000069.1 GCA_011391755.1 Methanothrix sp.
AAATATGGCCCTGTATTTATCTTTCTTCCGGGCATAGGAGGTGAGGATGTAGCCGTTGTTCTCAAACTCGCTGATCTCCTCGAAAAGGCATAAAACCTCCTTTTCGTGCTCGGCAGTTCCATCGACCTTGGAGATAATCAGAAGAATCTTGGCGATAAGCGACTTATCAAATTTTCTTCCGAACCAGATATTGATAGTGCCCTGGGTGAGGACAATGGACACCGCAGAGCCGCTCACCTCAATGGAGACCGGCTCCGGCCTGTTGCCTGAGGAGCTGGGCATAGGCCCCTAGATCGAGCGGAGCCAATATAACCATTTCGTGAATAACCCCCTAGAGAGGAATGATACCTTGGACCAATGCTTGGCCGCTTTAGAGAAACGATTTTGTGAGGAGCCTTATGCCAAGATTTTCGGCATTCGGATTGTGGAGCTTGAGGGGGGCCGCGCTCTTCTCAAGATGAAGACTTCCGAGAATATGAACAACCTCTTCGGCACGACGCACGGTGCCGCCATCTTCTCGCTGGTGGATGCCGCCTTCGAGCTGGCCGTCAACTCGCACGGCACCGTGGCTGTGGCCTTGGGCGTGAATATGAATTACCTCTGCGCGCCCCTGGCCGGCGAGTGCTTGCTGGCCGAAGGGCGTGAGGTCAATCGTTCTCGAAAGATCTCAGCCTGCCAGATTTTTGTCACCGGCGAAGACGGGCGATTGATCGCGACCTGCCAGGCCCTGGCTTACCGAAAGAAGGACAAATTGCCCTTCCTTTAAAGCAGAGTTTATATTCCATCGCTGCCCTAACCCCTGGCAATGAGACTAGCGTCCTGCATAAAAAAGTACAAAGACGATACCCACCGGGCAATGCCTCCCGAGGAGACGCTAAAGCGTGCCGAGGCCAAATTGCCTGCTGCCGGGATCACCAGGGTGGCGGACATAACCAATCTGGACCGAATCGGCATACCCGTCTTCTCCTCCATCCGGCCCATGGCGGATAGAGGTGCGGTCTCCGTCTACAATGGCAAAGGAGCCACGCCCACCGAGGCTAAAGTATCGGCCATGATGGAGGGCCTGGAGCGCTACTCTGCCGAATTGAGAGGCCGGGAGCTTAAAATCGACTGCTTCTCCCATCTTGACACCGCGCTTAACCCAAGCAATCTGATCCTGCCGGAGGGGGCAGATCCGGATGCCATGATTCCCTGGATTTTTGGCTGGGACATAATGAACGATGAGGAGATTTTAGTTCCGGCCAATGCGGTTTTTCATCCCCTGCCCGCCGATTACAAACGCCTATTTAGAACCAATACCAGTGGCCTGGCCTCGGGCAATGTGATTGAAGAGGCGATATTCCACGGCCTGGCCGAAGTTATAGAAAGAGATGCCTGGGCTCTGGTGGAGGCGACGAAGAGGATGGGCCCCCTAATTTGCGACATTGAGGACGGCCAGGCAAAAGGCCTTCTGGATAAATTCGCGGCAGCCGAGGTGAATGTCTATCTGAGGGATATCACCAGCGACATTGGCATTCCTACCTGCGCGGCCGCGTCCGATGATGTCCGGCTGCGCGATCCTACTCTTCTCACCACCGGCATGGGCACCCACACCAGCGCCGCGGTGGCGGTGCTGCGCGCCCTCACCGAGGTGGCGCAAAGCCGTCTTACCCAAATTCACGGAGCAAGAGAAGATACAACAATTGCAGATTTCCGAAAGCAGATCGGCTATGATCGGACCAAGAGGCTTAACAAGCACTGGTTTGAAGCAACCGATACGAAGAGGTTTGCCGAAATTGAATCCTTTGAGAGCGATGACTTCCTGCTGGACATAAAATATATGCTAAAGAAGCTTAGGGAAGCAGGCCTTGATCAAGTAGTGGTAGTGGATTTGACTCGGGAGGAGATCGGCCTTCCCGTGGTCAGGGTGATTGTGCCAGGACTGGAGATATCAGCCGTGGACCCGGAAAGGGTGGGAAAGAGGTGCAAAGATGCCCGCAAAAATGCCAGGAATAGTCGTCTTCCTAGGGCCAAGTCTCTCCAGGGATAAGGCGGAGAGGGTTTTAGAGGCTGACTATCGGCCACCGGCCAAACGGGGCGACCTTTACCTGGCGGCCAGGGAAGGGGCAGATATCATTCTGCTCATCGATGGCGTCTTCTTTCAGGAAAGCTCCGTGGCTCACAAGGAGGTAATCTATGCTCTGGAGGCGGGGACAAAGGTCCTGGGCGCTTCCAGCATGGGAGCCTTGCGCGCCTCGGAGCTGGACATTTACGGCATGGAAGGCATAGGCAAGATTTATCAGGCTTACAAGATGGGCCATCTGGTCTCGGATGACGAAGTGGCCCTCACCTTCGATCCATTCTCCTATGAGCCCAGTTCCGAGCCGCTGGTGAACATTCGCTTCAATTTGGATTTGGCCTGGCAGATGGGTGTGATCAGCGCTTCCTGCAAAGATCGGCTCTTTCATTTTGCACAGGCCCTGTACTTTCCCGATCGAACCTATGAGCGCATGCTTTCTGATGCCTGTGGCCTGGTGAAGGAAAAGGAGCTGCAGCGTTTTCGCGAATTTCTGGCCAAGGATAAGCGCGACTTCAAGATGGAGGATGCACTGCTGGCCCTGGAGCGGGTAAAGAGAATGGCGGATGAATAATTGCATGCAAATGGTTGAAATAATAGTTTCTCAGACAAGGGGGCCAATTCTATGACGATGATACAAGATATTCTCGCTTTAAAAAAGGAGCGCCAAGCGACCATCCTGGCCCATAACTACCAGGTCCCGGAAGTGCAGGATGTAGCCGACCTGGTGGGCGACTCCCTGGAGCTCTCTCGAGCAGCAGCCCGTCTGGACGCAAAGGTCATTATCTTTTGCGGAGTGGACTTCATGGCGGAGACCGCGGCCATTCTCTCCCCGCAAAAGAAGGTCGTTTTGCCGGAGAAGGGGGCCTGGTGCCCCATGGCCCACATGATCACGCCCGAACAGCTTTGCGATCTCAAAATCATCCATCCGCAAGCGGCCGTGGTTTGCTACGTGAACTCCACAGCAGAGATAAAAGCACAGAGCGATGTCTGCTGCACTTCTGCTAATGGCGTGCAGGTGGTAAACTCACTCTCCGAGAAGGAGGTCATCTTTGTGCCGGATCGGAATCTGGCCGCCTACGTGGCCCGCCATACCGATAAGAAGATCATTCCCTGGAACGGCTACTGCTATGTTCACGATAACCTCACAGCTGAAGAGGTGAGGGCCGCCCGGGCGGAGCATCCAGGAGCGGAAGTCCTGGTGCACCCGGAGTGCCGGCCAGAGGTCATCGATCAGGCCGATTTCACCTACAGCACCGCAGGAATGGGCAAACATGCCAAAGCTAGCGCTGCCAGGGAGTTTATCATCGGCACGGAGGTGGGCATGATCTACCGGCTGAAGAAAGAAAATCCGGAGAAGGAGTTCTATCCGCTCAGCCCGAAGGCCATCTGCCAGAATATGAAGAAGACCGACCTTGACAAGGTCTTGCGGGCGCTGCAAACCTTGCAGCCGCAGGTCACGGTGCCTGAGGAGACCGCGATGAAAGCGCGCCTATCGATCGAAAGGATGCTGGCGGTAAAAATATGAGCGATTGGGCGGAAGACCCGATTTTTATTTTAAAATGAATACTCCGCAGCTTGCTGCGCGGGTGCGCCGCCGTTTCGCTAACTACATCGCTTGTCTTGTCTTTCCTCTAGCATGCCGCCTTTCCAGATAGCTTACGACCAACAGCAGCGCCAGAGAGACCGCCATGCCCAGCAGTGGATAGCTTTGGCCGAGGAGCAGGGCAGTAGTTCCCCCGCCCACGAGCGCATAGAATGCTCCCCCCGAGGTCAGGCCCAGCCGTTCTTTGTAGAATCCGGCAACCGTTGGCAAGAGCAATCCGCTGGTGAAGATTGTGTAGGCGATGAGCAGGGTCTTGATAATGCCGGGCAGTGAGATGGCCAGGAGGAGGGCAGACGCCCCAATGAGCACGACCATGATCCGGGAGATGTTCATCAGATGAACCGGGCTCACCGCCGGCCTTGCCTTTTTGTAGATATCGAAGGTGAGGATGGATGTCACGGTCATGAGGCTTGTGTCCGCCGAGGACATAAAAGCCGCCAGAAGAGCGGCAGCTACCAGTCCCACCATTCCCGGCGAGAGAAGTCCCGTCATGAGCGAAAGAATGGCCCCTTCCGGCGGGGAGGCAGGATAAAGAGACCTGGAGAACACGCCCAGGGAGGTGATGATAAACGCCAGCGGTATGAGGATGATGGCCGCGAATAATGCCGAAATTTTTGCGTCTCTGGGGCTGGAGGCGGAAAGCAGGCGCGAATACATATCCGGGCCGACCAGATAGGCAGAGCCCACTACTATTATCATGGATAATACCTCCCAGCCGCCCATTTGAGCCGATGTGGGAAAGCTCTGGCTTAAAATAGAGCCCGTACCGGCGGAACGAAGTGCCGCGAAAAACAAGATAACCATTCCGGTTATTATAATGATAAACTGCACCAGATCGGTTCTCACTACCGAGCTTTGCCCTCCGTGCGCTGTGTAGAGAACGAATACCAGAGTGCAGGCAATCATAAATATTGTGCCGTCTCCCCCAAAGATGGCGCACAGAACCTTGCCGGCAGCGGCTATCTGCACAGCAATCACGCCAACCCAGGAGACTGCGATGAGAAGCGAGGCGGCAGTTCTCACCCTCTCACCATAAAAAGAGCCCACCAGTTCCGGCAAAGTATAGCATCCCTTCGCCCGGATCTTCTCCGCAAAAAAAAGCGACAGGATTAGCATTCCGATGGTGCCGGAGAGCATCCACCAGGCTCCCGCTAGGCCGCTCTGAAAACCCAGGCCGGCCATGCCCATGGTGGAAGAGGCCCCCACAATTGTGGCACAAAAGGTGCCTGTGAGCAGGACCTTTCGCAAGCTTCGGCCCGCCAGATGAAAATCCTCTAAACCATGCAAGCCTAGCCCCCAGGCTCCAATCGTCAGCACGGCCAGCAGGTAAACCACTATCACGATGGCGGATTGATTCATAACTACATCTCCGGGATTGTAAACTTGATCTAAAATATTGGTTGACAACATGACAAAGGCAATATAAATCTTTCCCTGAAAGCCGATGTGCTGCCCGACAGGGTCTGCTTCGTAGGGAAAACAATATGAGATAGAATGTACAATCCAGAAATAGAGAATGCATAATCTAGTGTGCATTAATTCCATTCAAAATATATCCTGGAGGGTGAAAATATATGCGGATGTTTGCAAAGACGATATTGGTCTTGCTGGTAGCAGCATTATTCCTGCCTATGCTTGCTCTTGGCGGTGCCCAGGTTGATACAGGTTCCGTAGAGAATCTCTTTGACAATATGGTCCAGCCGGATAAGCGTCCTGTAGAATCGGTTGCAGAGAATCTCTTTAACAAAGGCATCGGAAATGCATGGGTGGGTGGCGATCCCTTTGCATCGAGCACGGAAACGGGCCACGATATTATGCACGGTGCGGCAAGCCTCGATTTGGACTACCGGATCATTGGATATCTGAATGTGGCCTCCGGCTTAATTGTGGCAAGCGACAGCGGCAATAGCCTGCATTTCACTCCGGGTCCTGGCAATTATCCGGTCTACGGATTCTTCAAAGCAGACAAAATGATGGGGATTTTCATCGATTTTGGCTTGTAGGATTGCGAAGGATATGTCGGGAAAATTGAGGGAGTATTTCAACAGGCAGCCGAGGCTTGGCGTCATAAGCACATCGAGTAAGGATGGGAAGGTAGATTGTGCCGTTTACGGCTCCCCGCAAATGATCGACGAAAAAACTGTTATGGTGGCATTTGCCAGGGGCCGCACCTTTGCCAACCTAGAGGAAAATCCCCATGCCGTATTCATGATAATGGAGTCAGGAACGGGAATCCTTGATTGGAAAGGAATCCGGGTTTATCTGAAGATGTTGGAGTACGCCACCTCGAGGCCAAAGTTGGAAACGTACAAGAGCCAGATGGCCAAGGTTGTGGGCGAACAGGCGGCAGGGATGATTGCCGTGCTGGCAACCTTCGAGGTAACGGAAGTCCGGCCTCTGATCGATTTTGGGCAGGGCTGGGAGAACGCAATCTGAAATGAGATTGATCTATGCCGTTTTCGTCCTTCTTCTGGCATTGATGACATCAGCAAAATGTCAGGAGACTGCAGAAGGATGGCTTAGCGATCTAGATCGCAATCTTGTCGTGTCCTGGATCGACAAAGGCGTTGCTCTTAATAAAATGGGCCGCGATAGTGACAATCTTCAGAAGTAGTGTGCAGCCCGGATCGATCCGCGCGTCCCACACGCGCGCGTGCTCGGCTACGCCCGGCAGAAGCGGCGAAACTGGGGCACATCTAGCTGGTTTCGGGTAACGGCCCAGCGCGAAGGGCCCAGGCAGAGCGCCTCCGGGCCGGGCCTCGCATCGGGGTGCCGCTCGGGCCAGAGTCTTCTATCAATGCTCAGTCTGCGGTTACTATTAGCCGTGGTATTCTAAACGACGACGAACGAACCTAACCACTAAGGCACAAAGGATGCACAAAGACTTTTGTAGGGATATTTGACCCAATTACCATCTCGGTCCCGCCAAAGCCCGCCTCCCCAGATTAGTTAGCCCGCTCGCACATACATCGTTGGGGAGGCTAGAACCCTCAGTTTCCGTTTCGCTTTGGTTCTTGACATATCCTTGCATCTCCAAGACCCCCAGGCGTGCCCCAAGTTCTTCAGGATCAATTTTTACCAAAGAATTGATCCTATCTGCTTTTGGGTAGGGAACCTTGAGGCCAGCTATTGCTTTCATGATCTCAAAATCGATTTTGTCCGTTGTTTATCACCTCAGTCAATCAGAATGTAATCCTGTTATAGTTATCGTTTCTTGTGAGTGTCCCGAATCTTCATTTTGGGTGGCGATTCTTCTGTGGAAACGGTTTTATTCGAAGACGACCTCATTTAAGACATGGCTATCGAGAGAAGTATTAAGAACTTGCTTTTGTTGGTTCTAGCAGTCATAATCGTTGCTTTCCTCTGGAAAACCATGTGGTTCCTGGGCGGATTGGCATTCTTCGCAATTGTGGTCTATTTCGTTTACCTGTTGCTCAAAGGCAACCTCTAGTTCGTCCGATTAGTGGCAAAAACAAAACGCTTTACCGGCAACCAGATTGATAGGGATGAAAAACCCCTAGGCGCAGTCTGGCGATCGATGCTTTTCATCTCCCGCGGTGAATCAACTATTGATTTTTATTCTAATTGCTGGCCCGTTCGTGGGCTGCCTTGGCAAGGGCTGACTGCCCACCGGGCCGGGCCTCGCTTCCGGAGTGCCTCTTGGGCTCGGGGACCGCCTGTGCAC
>JAABPZ010000070.1 GCA_011391755.1 Methanothrix sp.
CCAGTGCCCGTCTCAAATTGTTCTTGGGCCTCTGTGCCATCCTCCTTTCTGTATCATCCACGACTCCCATTGCGCCTTTATTCCTGGCCATAACCATGAGCCTGATAACTGTGATGCTGGCCAAAATTCCCGGACGCATCTATTCCCGGCTGCTGCTGGTGCCCCTCTCCTTCGCCTTGCTCAGCGCCGGCGTGGTGGCCTTCATGCATGGCAGCGGCCAGACACTATTTTCCCTGCAGTTCTTCGGCCTTAATTTGGCCATCAGAGAGGAAGGAGCTAACCTCGCCGTTCTTCTTATCGCCCGGACCTTTGGCGGCATGTGCTCTTTGTATTTTATAGCTTTAACCACGCCCATGATTGAGATATTCGCCGTGCTCAAAACTTTGCACATACCAGAGTCAGTCATTGAACTGTCCATGATGATTTATCGATACATCTTCGTCTTTTTAGATCAGGCGGCCATGATCCACAGCGCTCAGATGATGCGCCTGGGTGATGCCGGGGCAAAAAATTCACTGAACTCATTTGCCATGCTCTGCAGCGTCCTATTCCTGCGTTCCTGGGAGCAGGGGGAAAGGCTCATCGTGGCCATGGACTCTCGATGTTACGACGGCAAGCTCGATCTCATGGAGCCTGCCAAGGGGGCGAAGCCCGGAGCGATTCTCGCGGTAGCAGGATATTTGGCCGCAGCTACAGCCATCGCGGTTTTAACCAGGGGCGTCATTCTTCTATGAGGCTACTATGACGATTATCCTTGAAACCAGAAGTCTCAGCTATTCCTATGGGGATGGAACAGAGGCTCTGAAGGATGTGAGCATCTCTCTGGAGGCGGGGAAAAAGGTGGCTCTGGTGGGGCCCAATGGAGCCGGCAAGTCCACACTCATGCTCATGTTCAACGGCATCCTGAGGCCCGGTGAAGGGGAAGTTCTCTTCCGGGGCCGGCCCATGAGTTACGATGCCGCCAGTTTGCGATCCATCCGCCGAGCCGTGGGCATGGTCTTCCAGAATTCGGACGATCAGCTATTCGCGCCTACCGTTTACCAGGACGTGGCCTTCGGTCCTACTAATCTGGGCTATGCAGCGGAGAAGGTGAAGAGGTACGCGGGCTTTGCTCTGCAGTACGTGGGTCTCTTGGGATATGAGCGCCGTCCACCTCATCACCTGAGCGGCGGCGAGAAGAAGAGGGTGGCCATTGCCGGCATACTGGCCATGGAGCCGGAGGTGATTATTCTCGATGAGCCTACCTCCAACCTCGATCCAGCCAGCTCGGAAGAGATCATGGAGATGCTCGATGAGCTGAACTTAGGTGGAAAGACATTGATCATCTCCACTCATGATGTGGACCTGGCCTACCGCTGGGCGGATGAGGTAATACTCATGAAGGATGGTGGGGTAGTGCGCCGGGGCACTGGTCAGGAGGTATTCGGAGATGCCGAGTTGATAAGGGATGCCCGGCTTAAGCTTCCCATCGTGGTGGACCTCTACCAGGAGCTGGCGGGTCGAAGCATTGTCCGGGTAGCAAAGCCGCCCAGGAACATCCTTGAGCTATGCGACCTCTTGCAGTCAAAGGCGGAGGCGCAGGCTGGGGTTTGGGGTAAAATCTACATCTGCAACGTAGATGAGAAAGATGAGAAAGAGATTCGGGCAGTGCTCGATAAAAATCCGGCCGACTTTAAGGGCGCCATGGGTAGCAGTGCCAAGGTCATGGCGGAGAAGTGCGGCATCACCATAGATTTTACCTACGGCGTTATCGACAAGTGCATCCTCAAGGCCTTGATCGGCAAGAGTTCCCTCATCATGACCTCCGGGGGAATGGTAGAACACACTTTGCAGAGAATCAAGGACTACGGCCTGGAGTCCGGGACGAAGATCGAGGCGATCGGGCTTATGCAATGATAAGTAACGAGCGGGTAGGGGAGTGGGGGTTAGTGAAAAAGATGTGTGTACCCGCTCTCTTCTCAACAATTAATTAATCGTATAAATACTTTTCTGGAAATAATTTACTACTGTTTTTGTCCATATGCTTTTTGTCTGGCGATCTTTGCCGCATAAGCGCCAGCTACAAAGCCCGCATCTATATTTACCACAGTGAGGACGGAGCAGGATTGCAGCATGGAATAAAGGGCCGCCCGGCCGCCTCCACCCAGACCATAGCCCGTGGAAACCGGCAATCCTATAACCGGGGCTTCTACCAGTCCCGCAACAACCGCAGGCAGTGTCCCCTCCCGCCCGGCTGCCACCACGAAGGCATCAACATTTGCCATCTTCTCCAGGCAGGGAAAGAGCCTGTGAATGCCTGCTACTCCTACGTCGTACTCCGAGATGACGTTGCAGCCCATCTCCTCCGCCACCACGCGCGCCTCCTCAGCGACCGGCATATCGGCAGTGCCTGCTGCCAGGATGCCCACCCATCCCCGTTTGGCCTGCGGTTTCGCCGATCGGATGACCACGCTCCTGGCTCGAACGTTGTGCACCAGCTCACTGCCCTCGGGCAGCTGTGCGCACCGCAACAATTCCAGCTGCTCAGCCGAGACGCGAGTGATGATCACATTGCCGGTTGCCCGCAGGTGAGCCAGGGAGATGGCCACGAGATCGGTTTTATCCTTTCCTTCCGCGAGAATGGCTTCCGGTATGCCGATGCGTTCCGCCCGGCAGATGTCTAGCTTGGCCACCTCTCCTACGGCCAGGAAGCTCTGGCGTTTGATGCGGCGCAAAGCCTCTTCCAGGTTGATCTCGCCCCGACCAAAGCACTCCAGCAGCTCTCTCAGGTTCTCTTGCACGGCCTTTAAAATAGATCGTCAAGCATAAAGGGTTTATCCCCGCACAAATAATGAAAGAAGATGCTTGTAAACCTTGATCTTCATATCCATTCCAAGTACTCGATGGCGGTCTCCGCAGACATGCAGCTGCCTGAGATTGCCAGAGAGGCAGCGCGTAAAGGAGTGAAGATCGTGGCCACGGGAGACTGCCTGCATCCTTTGTGGCTGGATGCCATAAAGAAGCTTCCCGAGGCAGACGGGCTCTTTCTCCTGGGCGATACCCATTTTGTCCTCAGCGTGGAGGTGGAGGATAGTAGCCGCGTGCATCATCTCATATTTTTGCCCGATACCTCCAAGGCCGAGCAGTTGCGGGAAGCCTTCGCCCCCTACTCGACGAACCTGTCGGCAGACGGCAGGCCCAGGTTGCATTTGAACGGTTCTGCGATTGCCGATCAGGTTCTTGAGGCGGGCGGCCTGCTGGGTCCGGCCCACGCCTTCACACCCTGGACAGGCATCTTTGCCTACTTTCGGTCTTTGGCTGAGTGCTACCAGGAGAAGGCGGACCAGATCAGGTTCATTGAGCTGGGCCTCTCTGCGGACACGAATTATGCGGACCGGATTGCTGATCTCTCCTCCCGGACCTTTCTCTCTAACTCCGATGCTCATTCGCCCCGCTCCAACAAGCTGGCCCGGGAGTTCAACCAGATGGAGCTGGATTCTTTTTGCTATCAGGATCTCATCCTGGCCATCAAGCGGGAGGGCGGTCGGAGCGTAGCGATGAATGTGGGTCTTTTCCCGGAGGAAGGAAAGTACAATCGCACCGCTTGCACGCGTTGCTACCGGCAATACTCCCATATGCAGAAGGACGAACTGATGGGACGCTGTTCGGATTGTGGGGGGCGAATCAAGCTTGGCGTGGCAGACCGGGTAAATCTTCTGGCCGATTATGAAAAGCCCTTACATCCTTCGCACCGGCCACCTTACTTGCATATCATTCCCCTGGCCGAGATCATTGCTCTGGCCCTGGGTCACAAGA
This sequence comes from Methanothrix sp., assembly GCA_011391755.1. Classification (GTDB taxonomy): domain Archaea; phylum Halobacteriota; class Methanosarcinia; order Methanotrichales; family Methanotrichaceae; genus Methanothrix. Next base: position 3,796 of record JAABPZ010000070.1, read on the forward strand.
GCGTCATGACGGCCGGCGTGCAAAAAAGCTGGAGCGAGCTGACAGAGTCCCGAACGGAGATTGAGGTATTGATGCAGGCCGATCTTGCCGATCTGAAGGCGGAGCCGAGAGTAATCGAAGCCATCCAGAATTTTCGCATGGGCCAAATAGAGGTGCAACCCGGGGGCGGGGGCAAGTACGGAGAGGTCAGGCTGATGGGAGTGTCGAATGCGGTGGGGAAAGGAAATGGTGGGCTGCACTTGCTGCGAGAAAAGCTGGATCAGAAGGGGTTTTTTGGAATGACGGTGACCGAGGTCAAGGGCCGGGGCCGGCAGAAGGGCATCACCTTGCAGTGGCGAGCTGGAGACTATCGAGTGGAGTTCATGCTGAAGATCAAGCTGGAGATGGTGGTCGATGACAAGGACGTGGAGTGTGTCATCGACCTCATCTGCGAGTTTGCCCAGACGGGGGAGGCCGGGGACGGCAAGATCTTCGTCTATCCGGTGGAGGACGTGGTGCGGGTGCGCACCAAGGAGCGTGGGTGCGGGGCGGTTTAGGGGCCGCACGCTCAAACGGACTTCTCGACGCCTTTTTGTTTTCTTCTGTTCCGACTTTTAACCGCTGAGAAACATCCATGAAATCTTATTGGACAAGGGGGCCATTCCAGAGCATTGTGCTTATTGGGAATCGCTGCCTTACCGGGAAAAAAGGACCAAGGCTTCGTCTTTACCTTGGAAACTCGGCTTTAGTCGGAGCCTTGAAGCAGGTGCAATCAAAGACAGCCGTCACATCTGAGCCAAAACCATTGATGCCCTTCCGGTATGCATCGGGCATGCTCAGATAGCCGCCTGAGCAGCAGGGCAGCCAGTCGTCATCTTCCTCTGTCTCATCTACTGATGCAGTGAGGTTCATCAGCTTCTCGATGTGGTAAGTTCCCCAATAATCTTCATCCACGTCCACGAGCGGCTTCTTCCAGGCGGTGTTTACCATGAACATATTTTCGTCTGCATCTTCTTTGGATACAATCTCAGGATCCCCCTGCAAAAGCCCGATATGCGCACGGCCTGCTGTCATATCCTCAGAGATGTTCATCATGCTCACGCTGGGATCGTCCTCAGAGATGAAGTCCTTAGCTAGGATTTCGAGTTCCTTGTCCAAGGCATGGGCATATTCTACTTCATGGTGCATTAGTGTGGCAGATCCGCGATTCTTGAGCCAAGTCTTCTCCTTCAACAGGGAGTTGAACTGCAGCGGACTGGCTGAGTAAAATCCCGTACCTACGCCGAAGGCTATTGGGCTATACTTCATGGCATTATCTTCTTTCAGTTGAATGCAGCTCAACGCCTCCGCATGATCCGGTTCGTAGTCATCGCTCTGATCGACTCCGTAATTAGTATAATCGGAACTTTCCGTGGCAAGTGTCGATTCTGTATCGATCGTGCCGCTTCCGTGGCTGTAGTCCATGGCTTCAACTCCATTGTTGCCTATTCCTGTGAGTCCCAGGGTATTAGGCATTCTGGCGTGCTTGTAGGTCATGAAGTAGCCCTCGCCGCTTACGCTCTGTTTAATATCCAAAGTGAGATTGCTCTTATTGGTATATTCTGCAGATGCAATACTGGTTAAGAAGGCTATTAATAATAGTATTGTTCCTAATTTCTTCGTATTTATCCCTCCAGCAAATTCCGCTTGACCTTCACCAGAAGTGTCATCCAAGAAGGTCAACTAATGTTTCTCTCTAATCAAATATATGATATTATTTGTGGAAAAATCATAACCTGGCAGTAATTATCATAAAAATTATGAAACGAATATTGGCGATCGGCCGCAAAAAATGAATAAAAAAAGTCGGCTCCGATGGAGGAAGAGCCGAGGCTATAGAAAAAAATAGCAGGAGGCAGGCTACAGTGCCTTGCCGTCCGTCTCGCCGGTCCTGATCCGGATGGTCTTCTCCACAGGCAGGACGAATATCTTGCCGTCGCCGATGCTCCCGGTATGTGCTGCTTTTCTTATCAGCTCAACAGCCTCGTCTTCTTTTTCATCCGGGACAACAATCTCCACCTTTACCTTGGGGAGCATGTCCACTTTGTATTCTTCACCACGCCACATCTGTGTTATGCCCTTCTGCCTGCCTCTGCCTTTTACCTCAATCGTGGTCAGGCTTGCATAGCCTGCTTTATCAAGGGCATTTTTTACGTCTTCTACCTTAGATGGTCTAATTATCGCCTGTATCATTTTCATGTTCTCACCATTTCAGAGTAATCTACTGGAAGGCCTTCACCGGTTTCTTGAGTCACAAACTCAGGATAGGCAGAACAGCCATGCTCGCCTATATCCAATCCCATCAGTTCTTCTTCTTTTGACACCCTAAGGCCGATGGTGCGATTTAGAATGGCAAACAGTATATAGCCCGTTCCAAATGCCCAAACAGCGACAGTTGCCACGTCAATTATCTGAGCGATCATCTGGCCGGTATTGCCGACGATAAGGCCGCTTACTCCTCCATAGGTGCCGTCTGCGAATATTCCCACTGCCAGCAGTCCCCAGAGGCCATTATAACCATGCACTGCCACAGCGCCCACTGGGTCGTCTACCTTGAGCACCCAGTCGTTGAACCTTATGCCGTACATTACTACTAATCCCGATACCAATCCTATTACCACCGCCGCCCAGGTGGGGATGTAGGCACAGGACGCAGTAACTCCAACCAATCCTGCCAGAGCGCCGTTGCAGGTCAGGGCAATGTCCACCTTTTTCGTCTTCAGGAAGGTCCAGTAGCAGACCAGCACTGCGCCAGCAGATCCTGCCAGGAAGGTATTGACTGCTATCACGGATATGCGAAGATCCGTGGCTGCCAGTGTCGATCCCGGGTTGAACCCGAACCATCCGAAGAAGAGCACAAATGTGCCCAGTACAATGTAGCCTACGTCGTGGCCGGGAATGGCATTAGGTGTACCGTCTTTGTTGAATTTGCCGATCCTCGGTCCGAGGTGAATTATGGCTGCCAGAGAGACAAGGCCGCCGATAGCATGCACTACGCCGGAGCCGGCGAAGTCCCTTGCACCCACTCCAAAGGGCAGAGTCGCCAGCCAGCCGCCACCCCAAATCCAGTGGCCGTAAATGCTGTAGATGATGGCGGTAACAATGCCGCTGTAAATGAGATAAGCCTGTAGCTTAAGTCTTTCTGCGCAGGCACCGGCGACTATGGTGGCGGCAGTTGCTGCGAAGACGACCTGGAACATCCAGAACATCATAGTTGAGACGTCATAAGCATTTCCTGTTAGGAACCAACCACTCCATCCAATAATGCTGTTGCCGTCTTCCAGGCCTGCGTAGAGCTTGGAGCCTCCGAACATGAGAGCGAAGCCAACCGCCCAGTAAGCCAGAGCACCTATGGAGAAATCCATGTAGCTCTTGGCGAAGTAGTTGACTGTATTTTTCACCCTCAGAGCTCCAGCACCTAGCAGGGCAAAGCCCATCTGCATGAAGAAGACCAGGAAGGC
>JAABPZ010000071.1 GCA_011391755.1 Methanothrix sp.
ACCGCCGGAGGGCTTAGGGCAATGGCCATGATCCGCGCCCTGGCTGTGGACATCGATGGCACCCTGAGCGACCAAGATCGAGTGCTCTGTCCCGCCGCCCTGCAAGCGCTGCGAGGTCTGAAGGTGCCCGTGGTGCTGAGCACGGGCAACTCCCACTGCTTCACCAGAACGGTTTGTGTTCTCCTGGGCACGCCCCGTATTTTCATCGCCGAGAACGGAGGCGTGCTATCCTACTCCGATGATGAGATCGAGGTACTGGCAGACCTGAAAGTCTGTGAAGATGCCTTCCAAAAGCTGTCCGCAGAATTTCCCCTGCAGAGATTCAGCTCCTCTCGCTACAGATTTACCGATATCGCCCTGCAGCGCAACTTCGATGCATTGGCCGCAGCCAGGCGCGTCCAGGAGCTGGGCCTGCCCGTGCATATCATAGATACCACCTTTGCTGTGCATATCAAAGACAAGCGGGTTGACAAGGGCACGGGCCTACGCCGCATTGCCAAGCGCATGCAAATCGAGCTGTCCGAGTTTGCCGCCATCGGTGACAGCAACAGCGACCTGCCCATGTACCAGTTGGCCGGCTTTCGAGCCTCGGTGGGCAACGCTAGAGCGGAGCTAAAGCAGATCTCCGACTACGTGGCAAAGGCCGAATACGGAAACGGCTTTGCTGAAATCATAAATTACATGAAAGAAAAAAAGATGTTGATTTGAATTGCCCGGAGACAAAAAAGCCCTTCTTGCCGTCCTAGGCTCCTGTATCGCCCTCTTTTGGCCGGGCGCTCTTACCTTCGGCTTTGCTGGGGTCATGGCTCCCATCTGGCAGGAGATGTTTCAGGTCGGACGCGCCGCCACAGGCCTGACCATCTTTTTCATGCTCGCGGCGGTAGGCGCTTTCATGTTCCTGGTGGGCCGCTGGCAGGAGCGCTGGGGCCTGCGGCGCATGATCACTCTGGGCGTCATCCTCACGGCCCTCGCCTCCCTGCTCGTATCTCAGGCCACCTCGATCTACACCGTCTACATCTGGGCTTTCCTTAACGGCATGGCCTCCAGCTTTGTGTACGTTCCCGCTCTGACCCTGGTGCAGTGGTGCTACCCGCTAAAGAGGGGCCTGGTTGCCGGCACGGTGAGCATGGTCTTTGGGCTGGCGGCAGCCATCATGTCGCCATTCTTTGCAAAAATGCACTCTGCCTTGGGCTACGAGGCCATGAATCTGGTTGTTGCCCTTCTCACCCTTTCCATCGGCCTTCTGGGTGCCTATTTTGCCCGCGCTCCGCCTGCTTGGGAGAATGCCGCCTCTGCCCGGCGCGCCAAGGTAGTAGCGGCAAAACCGCCGGCAAAGATCATAACCGCAGCCAAATCGTTCACCGTAAAAGAGAGCCTGCACACCAGAAGCTTCTGGCTGCTCTGGATCACCTGGACCTTTGCAGGAGCTGCGGGCGTCTCCATGACCATCCTCGCCACCGGCTACGGGCTCTTCCTGGGCTTTCCTCTATCCTCAGCCATCCTCATCCTGACCGCCTTTAATCTCACCAACGGAATGAGCCGCCTGATCAGCGGCATTCTCTCGGACCAGTTTGGCAGAAATCAGGTCATGAGCCTGGCCTTCCTGGCCGCAGGCATCGCCTATTTCGTCCTGCCTTGGGCCGACGATCTGGTGACCTGCGCTCTGCTGGCTGCGGTAGTGGGCTTTTCCTTCGGCACCCTCTTCTCCGTCTCTGCGCCATTGGTGGCAGACTGCTTTGGCCTGGAGCACTTCGGGGCGATCTTTGGCCTGACCTTCGCCGCCTACGGCTTTGTGGCCGGGCCGCTGGGGCCCACCCTCTCCGGCTACCTGCTGGATGTAACAGGAGACAACTTCTTCCTGGTCTTCCTTTATCTGGGCATCTTCTGTCTGCTGGCGGGGCTTTTCATACGGCAGGTTGTGCCGCCGCAAAGGGCTTGATCTAGCTCCCCTTCTTTGTCGTAGTAATCAGCCAGCTCTTTGAATAGTGCACTGAGGACGCACCGAGATTCAATTGCATCTCGATGCCCTCTACACGCTGATCCTCTTTAGGACTTACGCAGTTGGAGTCATAGACAATGAATAATCCAGACATGATCAGTCAGTCCTTTTGCCATCGCGGGTGTTCTTTTCATCCATTTTTTTTCTTGGAGGAACTGAGATTATTGGACGCGATTTGAAGGAATATGTGTCTGCGCATTTCGGAGTGGAAAAATCTTAAGAATGAATGAAGGCATCGTATCGTAGTGAACTATTTTCAGGATTTCTCCAAAAACAAAGGAACAAACCGAAACGCTTTCACATCCACCAGCCCCTTATCCGTCAGCTTCAGCTCCGGGATCACCGGCAGGCAGAGAAAGGAGAGCGTCATGAAAGGGTCCTCCAGCTTGCATCCCAGCCCGGCGGCGGCCGCAATGCACTCCGCTATTCCCTCCGCCACATCTCGCATGCACCTCTCCGAGAGCAGCCCGGCCACGGGCAGAGGCAGGTTCGCCAAAACCTTCCCGTCGGCCACCGCCACCAGCCCGCCGCCCATCTCCTTGACCGCCAGAACCGCGGCCAGCATATCCTCGTCCGTTGCTCCGACGGCGACGATGTTGTGCGAGTCATGGGCCACGGAGGAGGCGATGGCGCCGCAGCGCAGGCCAAAGCCCTGCACCAGTCCCAGGCCCACGTTGCCTGTGGCTTTGTGCCTCTCCACCACCGCTATTTTCAGGATGTCCCGGTCTATGTCGGAGGCGACCTTTCCATCTTTAATTTTGGGCAAAAGCTGCAGAGATTTTGTGATGATCTGGTTTGGAATAACGCCAATAACCCTAGCGGGGCCCTTCTCTGCCTTTATCTCAAACGACCGCGAGCCGAGGGGGCCGATCTGCATCGATTTGTGCCCGGCAGTGGCCGGAGCCTTTAGCGGAACGATGAGTTCGCCGTTTTCCGCCACCACTTTTCCGTCTTTGATGACCAAAACGGCGCGGGGATGCTCCAAATCGTCAAGGACGGCGATGTCCGCTCTGTAGCCGGGAGCGATGGCCCCTAAATCCGAGAGGCCGAAGTACCGGGCGGCGTTGAGGCTGGCGATCTGCAGGGCGATTATGGGATCGAGGCCCTGCTCGATTGCCGTCCTTACCATGAAGTCGATATGCCCAACACGCAGGATATCTGCAGGATGCCGGTCGTCCGAGACGAAGAGGAACTGGCGGGCGTTCTTGGCGCTGACCAGAGGCAGTAGATCGAGCAAATTCTTGGCAGCGCTGCCCTCTCGCAGCATGATGTACATCCCGGAGCGAAGCTTCTCTCGGGCTTCATCAATAGTGGTACACTCGTGATCGGAACGGATGCCGGCAGAGATGTAGGCAGAGAGGTCGCGGCCCGTCAGGCCCGGAGCGTGCCCGTCTATGGGCCTTGCGCCAGCATGAGCCAGCTTCTTCATCATTTCCAGATCGCGGAAGATGACCCCCGGATAGTTCATGACCTCGGCCAGGCCCAGGACCCTCTCTTCCGGCCAGAGCCCGGCCAGGGCGTCAGCATCCAGGGCCGCTCCTGCGCTCTCCAGATTAGTGGCGGGAACGCAAGAGGGGAGCATGATAAAGATGTTCAAGGGAATATCTCTTGAGGACTGTAGCATGTAGCGAATGCCCGCCTCGCCCAACACGTTGGCGATCTCATGCGGGTCGGCGATCACGGTGGTGGTGCCCCTGGGCACCACGGCCCGCGCGTACTCGGTAACAGTGACCATGCTGCTTTCGATATGCACATGGCTGTCGATGAATCCCGGCGCGATGATTTTGCCGTCCAGCTCCAGGGTCCGGCTGGCGCCAGCGCAGTCGAAGCCTGCAATCCGGCCTTTATGAATAGCCACATCCGCCCGGTGCACCTCGCCCGAAAGGACATTGGCCACGCTGCCCCCGGCCAAGAGTAGATCGACCTCGATTTCGCCGCGCGCGGCGGCGATCTGTTCATGCAAGGGAGCCATAACCATAGAGCTTCCTTCTCTCTTGTAGCCCTATTTAGATTATCCATTTCTTTGTGCGTTCTTTGTGGCTTTGTGCCTTTGTGGTTGGTTTTTTTTGGCGGGAAGGTAGGATCAGAGCTTACTACCGCGCTCAACACAAAGGCACGAAGGCACAAAGACGACTTGATAAAGATGCAGCACTTGCCTCTTGCCGCCAAAAATATTAAATAGATTACTATCAATTACACATATAAAATTAGCTTCGAAGTCGGATAAACTTATATCGCTTGGGTTAAAATAAAGACCAGGTGTGCGGGAAGTGAAAGACATTCTTCTCAAGGTGGCCAAAGCCTATCCCAATGACTCAGCCCGGGGCATCGCTCGCCTGGACCCCAATGCTCTTCTTACGTTGCGACTCTCTCCTGGCGACATCATTGAGATTGAAGGAAAGAGACTGACGGCAGCCAAAGTCTGGCGCGCCGACCGGCAGGACTGGTCTCAGGATTACATCAGGATAGACGGCTTCATTCGCCAGAACGCGGGAGTGGGCATAGGGGACCGAGTGAAGATTCGGAAAGCAAAGTTCGCCGACGCCCAGCGCATCGTCCTGGCTCCGCCCTCCGGCTCGCACATGCATTATGGAGATGAGGCGGCCGATATGATCCGCCGCCAGACCCTGAAGCGACCGGTAGTAGCAGGCGATATTCTCCCCATTATGAGCTCTGCAGCCCATCCTTTTGTGGGGCGCATGGAGGCTGTGCCGCTGGTGGTTACCGAGACTTATCCTGATGATGTGGTGATCATATGCGAACGAACCGAGATCTTGCTGCTGGAAAAGCCGGCCAAGAGCGTTCGCTCCGTCAAAGCCACCGGAACCACCTACGAGAACGTGGGCGGATTGCGCTTTGAAGTGCAGCGGGTGCGAGAGGTAATTGAGCTACCCATAAAACATCCCGAGGTATTCCAAAAGCTGGGCATCGAGCCGCCCAAGGGCGTTCTGCTCTACGGGCCGCCTGGCACAGGAAAGACGCTCATCGCCAAAGCGGTAGCCAATGAGTGCGGGGCCAATTTCTTCTCCATAGCCGGGCCGGAGATTATGTCCAAGTATTATGGCGAGAGCGAGCAGCGACTGCGCGAGATCTTTGATGATGCTCAGAAGGCGGCCCCTTCCATTATCTTCATTGACGAGATCGATTCCATCGCCCCCAAACGGGGTGAGGTCACCGGCGAGGTGGAGAGGCGCGTGGTGGCGCAGCTTTTGGCCATGATGGACGGCCTGAAGGAGAGAGGCCAGGTGGTGGTGATCGGTGCCACCAACCGAGAAGAGGCCATCGATCCAGCACTGCGCCGGCCAGGCCGATTCGACCGGGAGATAGAGATCGGAGTTCCGGATCGGGCTGGAAGAATCGAGATCCTGCAGATCCACATGCGTAGCATGCCCATCTCGGAAGACGTGAGCCTGGAGAGCCTGGCGGACAGAATGCACGGCTTTGTGGGGGCCGACATAAGTGCGCTTTGCAAGGAGGCGGCCATGAGAGCAATACGCCGCTACCTGCCAGATCTGACAACCGAGGATGAAATCCCTCCCGAGATCGTGGAAAAGATGCTGGTTATGGGAGAGGACTTCGAGGAAGCTCTGAAGGAGATCGAGCCCTCCAGCATGCGAGAAGTTTTGGTGGAGGTGCCGCGCGTGCAGTGGAGCGATCTGGGTGGCCTGGGATCGCTCAAGCAGGAGCTGATCGAAGCCATCGAATGGCCCCTCAAGCAGCCGGAGAAGTTTTGCCGCATGGGCATCCGCCCGCCCAAGGGCATTCTGCTCTACGGGCCGCCGGGCACGGGAAAGACCATGATCGCCCAGGCGGTGGCCAACGAGACGGCGGCCAACTTCATCAGCGTGCGCGGTCCGCAGATGCTCTCCAAATGGGTGGGTGAATCGGAGAAAGCCATCCGGGAGATCTTCAGGAAAGCGAGGCAAGTCTCACCTTCAATAATATTCTTCGATGAGCTGGATTCCATTGCACCCATGCGGGGCACGGATGAAGGCAGCCACGTCATGGAGCGGGTAGTAAACCAGCTCCTGGCAGAATTGGACGGCCTGGAGACGCTCAAAGATGTAGTGGTCATAGGTGCCACCAACCGGCCTGATATCCTGGACCCGGCGCTGCTGCGGTCGGGAAGGTTCGATCGCATGCTCCTGGTGGGGCCACCCGATAAATTAGGGCGACATGAGATTCTTAAGATTAAGACTGCCAAGATGCCCAAAGGCGAAGATGTAAACTTAGAGGAGCTGGCGGAGCTGACGGAAGGCTACGTGGGCTCGGACCTGGACTCGCTCTGCCGCGAGGCGGCCATGCTGGCTCTACGTGAGGATGGCAAGAAGGTGGAGATGAACCACTTTCGCGAGTCTTTGAAAAAGGTCAGGCCGAGCGTGGAGGAGAACATGGTCAGCTACTACGAGAGGATCAGCGAGAGGTTCAAGGGCGGAATTAAGGTGGAGCCCGCTTCGCTCATAGGCTACAGATAATGCATTTATCAAATGATGGGGATGGGAAAGGTGTTCTCGGGAAGCATTGCTGGAAAAGAGATCGTAAACATCGACGGCATGGTGTTAGGCGAGCTGGAGGATATGATCTTTGAGGTGCAGACCGGAAAGCTGGTGGATCTGTTGGTCAAGCCGAACAAGGAGCTGAACCGCATGAAGTACAGGGAGGACGGAAAGTTTGTGCTCATACCCTTTGCTTCAGTGGTGGCCATCAAGGACTACATCGTGATTGACGAGAGCCGGGCTATGAAAACGTAAGTGTGAGGCAAGTTTTCTCATGGCGAAGAGGTACGGTCCATTCTGACGAATCCGTAAGAGAGCGCACCTCCGAGGCCCGAAGATCGTATTCAAGCTATCGTCTTGGGAAAAGCTTAATTTATTCCAGATATAACGAGTTTGATTGATGAGAATTCCAATCCATTTACCCATTGTCATACTGGTGCTGGTGATAGCCGGCTGCCTGGCCCCTACTGGAGAAAATAAACCGACCAAGGTTCTCTTGAAGACCAGCATGGGCGATATCACTTTGCAGCTCTACGACGACATGCCCACAACTACTGGAAACTTCCAAAAGCTCGTCGAGAAGGGATTCTACAACGGGGTAATCTTCCACAGAGTCATCGACGGCTTCATGATTCAGGGCGGAGATCCGGAGGGCACAGGCATGGGTGGACCGGGCTACGAAATTGCAGATGAGTTCACCGATCACAACCGAAACGATCGCGGTACCATCAGTATGGCCAATTCCGGACCGAACACGGGCGGCAGCCAGT